>JBHHYW010000410.1:0-3115 GCA_046757745.1 Candidatus Scalindua sp. | reverse complement strand
TCAAACGAAGAATTTGAATTGTTCAGACGCTTGATTTACGATTCCTGCGGGATAAGTCTGACGTTATCAAAAAAGGAATTAGTCAAGGCAAGGTTAACCAAACGCCTTACTAAGGTCGGTATAGATTCATTTAAGGATTATTATAGATACGTTACTAAAACTGACAGGACAGGCAAGGAATTAGTTCATCTTGTTGACAGTATCTCAACAAACAAAACAGACTTTTTCAGAGAGAAGAAGCATTTTGATCTTCTAAATTCTTCACTCTTGCCATCTCTGATTTCAAGCAGGACAAAGGCTGGAATCAAAAAACTACGCATATGGTGTGCTGCATCGTCATCGGGCGAAGAGCCTTACACTCTGGCCATGACCGTCTTTAACCATTTAAAGCCAAACAATGGATGGGATGTAAAGATCCTGGCAACAGATATCTCCACAAAGATCCTCCAAAGAGCTATCAACGGTATTTACAGGGAAGAGCTATTAAAAGATATTCCACCGGCAACTATCTCTGCACACTTCTCAAGAGTTTTTTATGAAAATACAAACTGCTATAAGGCCAAAGATCATCTCAAGAACATTATCACTTTCAGAAGATTTAATCTCATGACACCTGCGTTTCCATTTAAAAACCCTTTTGATTTTATCTTTTGCAGAAACGTAATGATTTATTTTGATCCTGAAACACAAAACAATCTTGTTTCAAAATTTTATGATTGTTTGCCAAAAGACGGCTATCTTTTTATCGGCCACTCTGAGACATTATCCAGGAGTGATACAAGTTTTAAATACATACAACCGGCTGTTTACCGGAAATAAAAGAGTAATTGCCATGTTTCTCCTCGAGGAAATTAAATGAAATTCTTTATACCATTAATCTCCGTCATGATAGACAGAATAGACAGGAATTATATACAGGATGTGTGTGAAAGATTACGCACGGCCATTGAAGGAATGAACTTTAAGATTGACTCTGAAAGAATACCGACGACTGCCAGTATCGGAATAGCTTTCAGCAGCCCAACAGATACATTAAGAACATTAATAGAGAGATCTGACATATTCCTTTATCTTGCAAAGGAAAGCTGGAGAAACATGGTTAAATCAGAGGAAGATCTTTCCAGTAAGAGACTGGAAGCAGTTTCTTAATAACGGTTAAAGGAATAGATTCACACGTGAGTTTATCCGTTGAGGTGACTAAAATGAATAATAAAACCAAGGTATTGATAGTTGACGATTCTGCCGTGGTCAGAAAGATATTATCCAGTGCATTAAGCAAATACCAGGATATAGAAATAGTTGGTACTGCGCCAGACCCATTTATAGCCAGGAACAAGATCCTACAATTTAAGCCGGATGTCCTTACGCTTGATGTTGAAATGCCGAGGATGGATGGGATCACATTCCTGAGAAAGTTGATGACGCACTATCCCATACCAACGGTCATGGTAAGCTCACTTACTCAGGCAGGCTGCGACGCTACGCTACAAGCACTTGAAGTAGGAGCCGTAGACTTTGTAGCAAAACCAACAAGCAGGCTTGGCAGTGATGTGGGTGATGTAATAGATGAGTTGCATACCAAAATAAAACAAGCATCCAGAGCAAAGGTAAGAGTACAACGCAATTCGGCAGGAAGCACAAATGGCAACAATAAATCTGTCCGAACCGGCAAGCCCAAAATAGGCACGCCTGACAATGGCCAGGAAAGTAGACAAAATTATACTGTATTCAAGGGTACTCACAAAATTATATTAATTGGCGCATCGACCGGCGGAACAGAGGCATTGAAGGAAGTTTTAACAAAAATGCCTCCGGATTCTCCGGCGATTGCTATTGTCCAGCACATGCCGGAAATGTTCACAAAGGCATTTGCAAACAGGCTGGATTCGTTGTGTGCTATCACTGTAAAGGAAGGGAAACATGGTGACAGCCTTATACCGGGACAGGCAATAATAGCACCTGGAAATTACCATATGGTCATAAAAAAATGCGGTGCAATGTATAAAGTTGAAATGGATCAGGGGCCTCCCGTTCATCATCAAAGGCCGGCTGTAGATAACTTGTTTGACTCAGCTGCTAAATACGTAGGGCCAAACGCTATTGGTGTGATCATGACAGGTATGGGTGATGATGGTGCAACCGGTTTGCTCAAAATGAAGGAATCTGGTGCCGGAACAATAGCCCAGGATGAAGACAGTTGTGTGGTATTCGGCATGCCAAAAGAGGCCATTAAACTAGGTGCAGCAGAGAAGATCGTTACTTTACACAATATTCCGAACAGCATCATTGCTTTAGTAAACAATTAGTATTTTTCTCTATTTCTTGTAAGACTTATGGAAGACTATGCTCATAGCCATGGTAATATTGAAATCGTAAAAGAGGCCGATGTAATTATTATTAATGACAGTAATAATAACGACCAGGCGATGCTTAAGGTATTGAAGAATGAGATATCACATCTCAAGGCATCCAATGCCTCTCTACAGATCCAACTCCAGCACTTTCGAGAGAATTACCTGCCCAATGTTCTTCTTGTAGATGACAATCATGAAACCGTTCAGATAATTACAGATATTCTCAGTGATTATAATGTAATTAATACAGGAAATGGTATTGAAGCCTTAAGCATACTGCGTAGAATGGGTAAAGTAGGAAGTGACATCAAGAGAATTGATACAATACTATTAGAAGTCAATCTGCCTGGTATGAGTGGATTCACCTTGTGCCGGGAGTTGAAAAAGAATATTAAATTAAATATCCCGATAATCTTCTGCTCGGCAAACAATACCAAAAAAGATGTGATTAAGGCAATCAGCTTTGGAGCCGACGACTATATTATCAAGCCATTTCAGGAAAATGCATTATTGGAAAAAGTCGGCAAATGGACAAAGAAACGGATGATACTTAGTAGAACCAGGTAGTATGATTGCGGAATGCGTATTTCGGATTGCGGAGTGAAAAAGATTAATCCGAAATCCGCAATCTGAAATCCGAAATTATTATAATTATATACTAATTGGTATTAAGGACGGAATTGTCTCAAGCACTTTTCTGAAGCTCGTATTTCTAACATATTTCCATTCCTTCTCGTCTTCTTTCTTTTCGGGTGTTGTAA
>JBHHYW010000409.1:0-3115 GCA_046757745.1 Candidatus Scalindua sp. | reverse complement strand
GCATTTACGGCAGAATCAACTTACAGAACGGCTGCCGTTATCCTTTTCTATTCCCTTGGCGTATGGGCCTACTCCGCCTCTCACGTAATCGTAAGGGCCTTTTATTCCATGCAAAACACACTAACGCCCGTAAAGGTAGGAGCCGCTATGGTGGGACTTAACCTTGTTCTCAACCTGACCCTCATCTGGTTTCTTCGAGAAGGAGGACTTGCGTTGGCAACAGCCATAAGTGCAACGGTTCAAATAATAATCCTGTTTGCCATTCTCCAGAAGAAGCTCAATCTCACCGGATACAAACACATTCTTGTATCAATTCTCAAGACATTGATTGCCACCTTCTTCATGTACATTACGTGCTGGATAACGCTGAAAATGATCCCAACCGGTGATGGAAAACTTATGATAAAGTTCATAAGGCTCCTTATACCTCTGGCAGCAGCCCTCACAGCATTCTTTACCGTATCATTTCTGCTGAAATCAGAAGAATTAAGATATCTATACATCTCATTAAGAAAGAAAAGACAATAGATAAATGGGACACAGATTTACGCAGATCCACACAGATAGCCAAACAGAACTTGAGTTTGGTTAAATCTAGCTAAGCTCAACAACCATACTTATTACAAATTCTATAAAAGACATTTATAATCTTTCCAGTAAGTTTTTTATATTTAAAATCTTCATAATCTGCGGTTATCTGCGTCCAGGAACGAGATTGGCAATTTTTACTCTTTTTTTTAATGGCCTATTTGTTTATAATCCGCAGAATCATTTTTAACATTATTCGTAAATTCTCAATAAGTTGAGGAGTACCTCATTTTAATCCCCTCCTTACGAAGGAGGGGTATTGGGGTGGTCAAAAATTTAAAAGTATTCCTCAACTTATTGAGAATTTATCATTCATCCTGTTATCCAGTAAAAAAGAATGGCAAAAAAAGATATTTCAAAATCTCCAATAAGTAATAAATTATCTGTTACATTTTTCCTCATAATAATGGCATACGCTTTCTACGTATCATGTGCCAATTTCTACGAAAGAACAAATTTCACTCCCAGAAATACAGTACGCCATTACAGCGGTAACGAAGAAAAATCTTATAATGAACCAAACTATGAGTCCGACGAAAAGCTTTTACAGGAGGGTTTCTACTTCCCCAAATCGCATAAAGAAATAGTTGAGATCACTCATGTACACGCATTCACTATTCCCCTGATCCTATTCGTCATGTCACGTATCCTTGCTATGACGCTGACAAGAGACTGGATAAAAATTACGATTTATAGTGTTGGTTTCGCCGGTACTATAATGAATTTATCCGGGCCCTGGCTGGTAAGATTCCAATCTGATGTATTTTCCATATCCTTAATAGCATCATATTTTCTTCTCGGTATCTGCTTCATAGCCCTTATATCCATACCTATGTACGATATGTGGTTTAAGCCAAAAGAAGAAAATATGTAATCCTGGTAATCCTGTATCTAAAATTAAGAGAATTTCATTGATATACCGAGATTTTCATGTAATATTCAGGTTATGAATGAATATTTCAAGAGAAAGCTGCGGCTACCCGGCGCTGGAAGCGAGACATTTTTTCTGTGGGGTGCCCGACAGACTGGCAAGAGTACACTCCTCAAAAAGACATATCCCCGTGTGCTCTGGATCGACCTGCTGAAATCTGAAGAGTACCGCAGATACATCGAACATCCTGAATATATTCGCGAGGAAATCACCCAATCTAAAGCCGGATTTGTAGTAATAGACGAGATTCAAAAAGTACCATCTCTTCTTGATGAAGTACACTGGCTGCTTGAGAACGAAAAGATACAGTTCGCGTTGTGTGGTTCAAGTGCGAGAAAACTGCGAAAAGGCCATGCAAATTTACTCGGTGGCAGAGGGATTCGATATGAACTGTTTGGTTTTTCCGCCTCTGAGCTGGGAGGCCGGTTTGATTTGACACGTATGTTGAATCACGGATATTTTCCCCGCATCTACTTGAGTTCTACACCTGAGCGGCTGCTGAACAGTTATGTTTCACAATATCTGAAAGATGAAGTTGCTGCCGAAGGATTAGTTCGCCGGTTGCCTTCGTTTTCCCAATTTCTCAATATGGCCTCCCTTTCGGACTGCGAGTTAGTCAATTATTCTACCATAGCAAGAGATACCGGCGTTTCCAGTGAAACCATTCGCGGCTACTTCGAGATACTGTGTGATTCCCTTCTCGGCAAATTTCTTCCCGCCTATCGTCGCAGACCGAAACGGAGGATAGCGACATCTCCCAAGTTTTACTTTTCGGATGTGGGAGTGGTCAATTTTCTTGCAAAACGTGGGAAGCTTGAACCTGGCGGAGATCTGTATGGAAAGGCGTTTGAAAACTGGATCTTTCATGAACTCTGTTCCTATGATTCATATAAAGAAAAATTTTCTGAAATGTGCTTCTGGAGGTTAAGCAGCGGAATTGAAGTAGATTTCGTTATCAATCATATAGATTGCGCCATTGAAGCAAAGGCATCCAGTCGCATATCGAAAGATCATTTAAAAGGGTTGCGCCAGCTTGCAATAGACCAGCCGGGGGTAAAGAGAAGGATTGTTGTATGTCTTGACAACAAAGACAGGCTGACGGAAGACCACATTGAGATTATAAACTACCGGACATTCATCAAGGAACTATGGACAGGAAATCTGTTCTAATAGGTAAATCTGTAGCGACTTGCAGAACCACTTTCAACATAGTCTTTTAGTATTGCAAAACGAACCTGCACTTTTATAATAATCCAGAATAATCACAAATTACTTTTACTACATTTTAAATATCTTCAAAAAGATAGTTTGACTTGTTTATACAAGTAAGAGTTTTACATACATTTATAACCGCAGGCACTGTTCCTATTTGCCCACCATAACAGCGTCAAAAAAGTGAAATGGAGAACAAATGACACAACCGGATCTCATCCAAACGATACTTAAAGACAGCAATTATCATCTTGCCCTGTTCACGGAAGATGAAATTGAAGCCTTGCGTAGTAAAGTTTTTACCAAAACAACCAGAGGTAAAGAAACCCCGTTTGTAACTTGTATCATTCGTGATAAGGATATTCAGTTAAAGCCGGAAGAAAT
>JBHHYW010000408.1:0-3119 GCA_046757745.1 Candidatus Scalindua sp. | reverse complement strand
ACTACCACATCGATACAACCCATATCTGAAAAATACGCGCAGACCGGGTCTTTTGCAACTTGTTGTCCATTTTGAGTTTGGGTTTTTTGCGTTAGAGTTTGAGACCTTGTACTTGCGCATCCAATGACTGAAAATAACAGAAAAAACAATATGATAAAATTAGTTTTCATATTGAGCACTCCTTTTGCTTAAAAATGGAAATTAAAACCAACAGAAGCTTGAAAATCAGTCTCCTGTTGCCTTCCCAATGTTTTTTGGAAAACAGGAATGGAAAATGCGGTGTTTATCCCAAAATTTTTAGTAATCCCCACATTAAAGCCGGGAGATATAAAAATTGTAGTACTCCCACTGTTTATTAAATCATTCTCGTTTTGTTTATCCCTAAATAGCTGCCTTACGCTGAACCCTCCAACAGGAACAAAATTTGGGAATTCATTCTTCGGCATTAACTGGTACGACGTGGAAACACCCCAATCAATACGGTCGCCTATTTTATAATCTCTCGCCCCCTCTGTTTTCAAGGTATACTTGATGCTCGTATGCAACATCCAATCCTTCGTAAGCCACCTTGAATAAGCGATCCCGGTTGCAAAATCAAAGGAACCGCTGCCAGGTTGTTCCACGGCCTCAAGTTTCTCACCTTCATTGTTCTGGCTATCTTCACGGCCGGTAGGAAACTTAACCCCGAATAGAAATGCATAATGCCCCTGCGGCCCGCGGAAGAACCTGTATTTTCCCGTAAGCCACATATCGGTAATTCCATCAGGGTTTGCTTTCAGTATTTCAACCCCAGCCTCATCGCCAGATTTTAATTCTGATTCCCGAAAGTTAATGGTCTCAAACCAGCCAAGACTCAGTCCAAGTGTAAAATCATCCGTAACCCCATAAGCGGCGGCGATGGTATATAAAATGGATCGGTCAACGGCATCAAACGATCCTGCTGTTAATCCCTTCCTGAGAAGTGTTGACCTGGAAACTGTTTCAAGTTCAGTCATTCTGGTATTGAAACTAAAAGAAAAGCTACTGCTCCGCAATGTAAGAGCGGGTATCGTCGAAACAGACCCTCCACCTGATCCCGGGCCATGATTGGCCTCAACGTTTTTTATTAATACAAACGTAAAAAGGGCACATACTAAAATTGCTTTCCAAAACAAGCAATAATGTTTTTGCATAATATGTCTCCTGAATAAAATCTTTTTAAGTTTTTTGTCACAACATTTTCCTCATTGTCTGATAAGAATTATATAACATATCACCTCTACTTGAGTGTGCGTAATGTCTCTTTTCAGGACAAACTGTTTCCTGCTGTTCGCAGTTAACCCTCACAGGAAATTCAGCATAGGAATTCATACGGATTGCTGAAATTACATGGAGCGACTATTGGAACTGTTATACGGTCCCTGCATACCTCACCTGTTATAGCAGTGATTGTATAAAGGGTATAAAACAAGAAATATGTACTTAGAGGAGTCAGGTGATTCTTGGAGGTTTGTCCGGTGGGGAAATCTTGATGGAAGTTGGAAAGACTGTTTGCAGCCTCTCTATATAATAAAATCGATAAAGGGTTGGAAAAGAAATGCCATCTCCCGGTAAGCTGACATTATATGATATTGGCGTAAACCGGTCAGGAAGGCCCGCACATGCCAGGCTCTGAATGAATGTAGAGAATACACCTTGTGAGTCAAACTTCTGCAAACTCTTCCCTTCTGATGCGTCAAGCTCTATTGCACAGCAACAACTATTTATACTATGCGGTTCGCTAGTGCATTCACAGGTATGGTATTCAGACTGTAATGCATCACTCTTTCCTTTGATTACAATACTGAAACCCGGCGCAAAGAGATTAGCGAGCAGGCACATTGATATAACTATACTGACAAAAGTTGAAGAAAACATGAATTTAGTTGTCTTTGACAATAGTAATTTATCTTTTTTCATAATTGCTGAGAAAAACCGTAAACAGGTCAGAAGTGCTAAGCCGCTACTGTAAACTTACTGTTTCACATGGGAATTGTAAAGAAATAAATGAAATTTGAAGATGATACGTATTAGAAAGGTAATAGCTGTACATTCATTTGACAAAAAAAAGAGGGTAGGAATTGTAATACCTCTCCTACCCTCTCAAAGCACAGCAATAGTCTATTACCTTACTTACATGTTTCTCCGCTTTATCTATTCTTTAAATAAGAACATGACTAAAATGCAGTAAGAAATCAGTAAGACTTTGGTTTATCTGTTTTGTCTGCTTCACCTGCTTTATCAGCTTTAGCCGGTTGATCAATCACAAGAAGTGAGTCTGTATATTCTCCCTTCTTCCAAAAATCATAAGGAACATGACTTATACCCGCCTTCTCTTCCAGAGTCTTTATCCTCCTCAGCTTGCTTGCCTCGGACTTTACCTTCAAAAGAGATTTGTCCTGTTGGAAAGCAGCCACGTATGTCTGCATATCCGAGGACATATGGAAGGCCGACTTGAAAACAGTCGTTCCCTGGTAGACGAGCATATCAAACCATGTACGCTCAATCTCCGTAATATTATACATCCTGCCTCCAAGGTTCCATTTATGTCCCTCGTCCAGGTATGGCGCCAGGTCCTTTGGCATAGCCTCAAGAAATCCGTCCTTATGCAAATCTTCAACAACACCCTTTGCCTCTCTGACTTTAGCATGGCTCACCTTGACTGTTTCGTCGGCTCCCCGTAAATATGCAGCCGCGAATCGAGACGAATGGCAATCGTTACAGATGTTTACCCATTTCTTTCTTTTTGCTGCGTGTTCCTCAGCCCCACGATCAACTTCCAGAACTCCCATATGGGCATATATGGTGTTTTCAACAGCGTTGTGAGTCCCCTTGTACATATGGCAATAGGCGCAGGTGGGAGCCCTGTAATTCCCGGCCTTTAGAGTCTTGTCCCAATCCCAGTTATCTCCGTCAATCCTTGTAATCACTCCATGTGCAGACGATTGATAACACTCTATATCACGATGGTCCGGGCCATTGTGGCAATATCCGCATGCCTCCGGCTGTCTGGCCTCGGAAGCCTTGAAACGATGTCTGAAATGACAGGCATCACATTTATTTTCAATAGAATGACACTGTGCACAGCCGGCAACCTCAGG
>JBHHYW010000407.1:0-3124 GCA_046757745.1 Candidatus Scalindua sp. | reverse complement strand
GTGGCTCTGGTCATGGTAAGACAAGTGGTAAAGGGATGAATGGTGCAAATTCACGTTCAGGTAATGAAACACGACTATTATTTGAAGGTGGACAAATGCCTTTGTTCCGCAGAATTCCCAAAAGAGGATTTAATAATCCTTTCAAGAAACAATATACAATAATGAATGTTAAAGACTTCGAGAATTTTGATTCTGGAACACATGTAGACCTCCAGAAATTAAAAGATAGCAGGTTGATTAGAAGTGCAAAGTATGATTTAAAGGTTTTGGGTGAAGGAAAGCTAACCAAACCGCTTACTATAGTTGCACACAAATTTAGTGAGACTGCGATTGCAAAGATTAAGGAAGCAGGAGGAGAAGTAGAAACGCTATCATGATAGAGAAATTCACCAATATGTTTAAGATTCCAGAGTTGAGGAAAAAGTTGTTGATAACTTTGGGATTGCTGGCTGTATGCAGATTAGGCGTCTTTATTCCAATGCCGGGTATCGACACAACGGTACTTAAAACTTACTTTCAGCAGTTTACGCAGACTGGTGTTGGTAAATTGTTAGGTTTGGTGGATTTGTTTGCTGGCGGAGCCATGAGTTCTGGTGCGATTTTTGGTTTGGGAATTATGCCGTACATTAGTGCCTCCATTATCTTTCAGCTTCTTGTAGGCGTTGTTCCGTTTCTTGAGAAGTTACAAAAGGAAGGTGAGTCTGGCAGGAAAAAAATTAATCAGTATACAAGGATAACAACTGTTGGTTTATGTTTGTTTCAGGCTTTTATTATGATACGTACTTTGTACGCAATCGAGATTAATGGTGTGCCTGTTGTGCCTATTCATATCCAGGGTATTCAATTTCAGCTTATGGCCGCGGTGCTTTTAACGACCGGGACTGTTTTTTTGATGTGGATAGGCGAGCAGATTGATGCAAATGGTATTGGCAGTGGAATATCTCTGATAATTATGATAGGCATTATTGATAGGCTGCCATGGGCGTTTAGTCAGATTTTACAAAACTTTACTTTTTCAGTAGCGCCTGCAGAACATGAGATAGGGATAGCAAAATTACTATTACTGTTAGGTATGTTTCTTGCGATTGTTGCGGGAGTTGTATACATAACACAGGGCCAGAGACGTATTCCCGTCCAACAGGCAAAGCATACAAGGGGTAGAAGAGTTTATGGAGGCCAAAAGCATTTTCTGCCTTTAAAAGTGAATCAAGCGGGTGTTATGCCCATAATCTTTGCACAATCACTACTAATTTTTCCTGCTGCCATAACCAGAGGTTTACAGGTCAGGTTCGACCCTGGAACGTTCTGGTATTGGATTACATCTCGATTGACTGACATGTTTCAAGGTGGTTTTACATATGTAGTTATGTATATAGTGTTAATTGCCTTTTTCTGCTATTTCTGGACAGTAATACAATTTAATCCTAAGGAAATGTCAATTAACATGCGGGATTATGGCAGCTTCATCCCGGGTATCAGGCCAGGGCATCGAACAGCCGAATATCTTGAAAGTGTAATGAGCAGGATTACACTTGCAGGAGCAGCTTTTTTGTCTTTGATTGCAATTCTGCCTATGATAATTGCTGGAGGGTTTGAGATTAACAGGGCAGTTGCCAGCTTTTATGGTGGTACGGGCCTTCTTATTGTTGTTGGTGTAGCCTTAGATTTGGTACAAAAAATAGAATCTCATTTAATTATGAGGCACTATGGAGGCTTTCTTGGAGGTACTGCAAAGGTAAGGGGCAGAAGGGGTTGAGGCTTATCTTCCTGGGTCCTCCTGGTGTAGGTAAAGGTACTCAGGCTGCAAGTATCAGCTTAAGGAAAGAAATAAATCACATTTCATCTGGTGATCTCTTACGAGCGGCGGTCGATGCTAAAACAGATGCAGGTTTAAAAGCGAAAAAGTATATTGATAATGGTTTGTTGGTTCCAGATGAAGTGGTAGTGAAAATAGTAGTAGGAAAGATTAATTCGGCAGAGTGTAAGAAAGGTTTTATTTTAGATGGGTTTCCAAGGAATCTCTCTCAAGCAAAAATCCTTGATAGTACATTAAATAAAGCTGGGGAAAAGATAGACAAGGTTTTCTATTTTACAGCATCCGAGGAAGTGATAATTAAACGAATTGCGGGCCGGCGAATTTGCAAATCATGTGGAGCTGACTATCATGAGATGTTTAGTCCTCCGGTAAATAATAATGTGTGTGATAAATGCGGTGCAGAGCTATATCAGCGTAAGGATGACTACTCGGAAACAACATCAATGAGATTGCAAGTATATAGAGAACAGACAGAAAAATTAATTGATTACTATAAAGGGAAAGGTGAGTTAATAGAAATAAACTGTAATGGGGAAAAAGCAGAGATTGAACAAGATATACTTGAAGGGCTACATTCGATGTCAGAGGATGAGAAGGGAATGGAGTAGAGCGGTTGATAGTTTGTAAATCTGAGCGTGAAATTGAGATTATGCGAAAAGCAGGAAGAATAGTAGCAGATGCTCTTTCAATTACAAAAGAGATTGCAAAGAAAGATGTGACAACGGAGGATTTAAACACAAAATTAGAGAAATATGTATTGCAGAAAGGTGGTATCCCTGTTTTTAAAGGCTATAGAGGTTATCCTAAAAGTATATGTGCATCCATTAATGAAGAGATTGTACATGGAATTCCAGACCAAAGAAAACTTCGTGATGGAGATATATTGAGTGTTGACATAGGGGTAGAATATCGTAAATATGTTGCTGATGCAGCGATAACTATTCCAATCGGAGAGATTTCTGAGGAGGTAGAGAATTTGTTAAAGGTCTGTGAAGAGGCGCTTAACAAAGCAATCGAGGTGACTTGCGTAAACAACAAGTTGTCTGAAGTCTCAAGATCAATACAAAACTACGTGGAAAGTCAGGGGTTTTCGGTAATACGAGATTATACAGGTCACGGTATTGGCAGGCAAATGCACGAGGACCCTCAGATTCCTAATTTTGTCAGTAAAGAATTATTAAAGGCAGACGAAATACTATTACAGGGAATGGCGCTAGCGATAGAACCAATGATATGTGCAGGTAAATACGATACGGAAGTTCTTGAAAATAGATGGACAGTGGTTACAAAAGACAGAAAACTTTCAGC
>JBHHYW010000406.1:0-3131 GCA_046757745.1 Candidatus Scalindua sp. | reverse complement strand
CGCTATACTACGTTTTCTATGTTCCTCTTATCTATTAATTATGACACAGCCTCCAGTCTGGCGGGCAGGGAAGAATTTAAGTATTGAGGCCCGCCCTGGTGCCCCGTCAGCTTGCTAGCGCAAGCTAGCAGACGGGGCGGTCTGGGCCAGGGAATTAAAGATTAACTAATTTTTTTCTAGATTTGCGTTTATTTTCATTTCTATAAAGTAGGTATTAAGTATCCGATACTACCTACTTTATCAACCTCGTTACCTACTTTTTCTTACCCCATTTTGCCGGATTGTTTATACAAGCAAATTTAAAATAATCTTAATCATCATTTCTTTTTCCCGTGGCTTGCTTACTGCAATCATCAACGTCAGTGCAACCAGGGCGTTGTTATCAATACGTTGTGATCTATCCTTCCTGTATAATATGCCGTTTCTATCTAGAAAACATATAAACAAGGCCGCGGCGATTCGTTTATTACCATCCACAAAACTGTGATTCTTTGTAACAAAATACAACAAATGCGCTGCTTTTTCTTCAACCGTGGGATAAACATCCCGACCGTCAAACGTTTGATAGATTGCTCCCAGTGAACCTTGAAAACTCTTATCCTTTTCTCTTCCAACAAGCGCAGAACTCTTGAACTTTTTCCTCAACGCATCAATTATTTTACGAGCCTTTTCATATGTTAACTTGAATTTTAAACGTTTTATGCCTTTTGGTACGGAAAGCCGTTCATGATCATAATCATCCAGGACATCAAGTGCGTGGCTGTACTGCGTGATAACTTCAATCAGCCCTTTCGCTTCGTCTGATACATCCTCAATGTGTACCACATTACTGAGAAGTTTTAAAGACTGCTTAAGCTGTTGATACTTGTGTTCAGATGCTCTTAAACGCTTTTCATTAATCGTGTAACCGTCCACGAGGTGTTTTTTGAGCACATTCGTCGCCCAAATACGAAATCGTGTTCCTCTTTGCGATTTTACACGGTATCCGACTGAAATAATTATATCCAAATTGTAATGATCAAGCTCACGTTCCACTTGTCTTCGACCTTCTTGCCGAACTGTCCGGAATTTCCGGACGGTTCCTTTCCGTTTTAATTCTCCCTCTTTAAAGATATTGTTAATGTGCTCAGATATAGTTCTCTTATTCTTGTCGAACAAGGCCTGCATTTGAGTCTGAGTGAGCCAAACAGTATCTTCAGCGAGATTCACCTCAACGGCTGCTTTGCCATCCTGTTCTTGGTAAATGATTATTTTTTGTTGTTCTTTACTCATACCAATAGTTGCTGCAACAATCAAATAGGGGCAGTGCCCGCAATTGTAAATGTATGTGAAACGCTTACTTGTTTATACAAGCAAGTTATATTTGATTTGGTGGTGTTAAAATGCGATGAAAGAGGCTTGATGTTCCTTTCCGCCTGATATTATAAATATGTGCTTAAGTTTTGCAATATAAAACATTGGCCCCCGCTGCTTTCTTGCTCCCGCAAAGCGGGACTTAACCGCTAGGAGGTACGCTGCCGAAAGTAGGCTCTGTAACCAGAAGTAGGCCCCTTTAGGGGGAGCGAAAGCAAGAAGCGGGGGTGAAACAGTTTGGATTGCAATATAAATAACCATCCGCCTTCGCCTTTTGGCAGATAGTAATTCGTCATTTGCTTGCCCCGCGCAAAGCGGCGCTGCCGCCGTGCGAGAAAAGCGATCTTACGGGGTTATTCGTTAAAGGCCCCCATTCCTTGCTCTTCCCGCAAAGCGGGACTTAACGGCAAGGAGGCATACGCGGGCCCCCGCTGCTTTCTTGCAGAAAGCAAGAAGCGGGGGCAAGTAAACAAGATGGAAATTTTAGAGTTGTCTAAAGAAACAAATTCAGTATGATATCTAATCTACAACGAACAACTTTATATCGAAAATGTAACGAAATGAGTGATTATTTACCCATTAACTCGAGCAGTTTAAGAATGGATACGAAAATTGGTTGTGATATTTACTTACTTATGAAAACTACTACTGATAGTCGATACGTATTATATTGTAAGGGAGAAGCAGTCTTTGAGAACGATAAAAGAGAAAAGCTGATAGAAGAGAATATCAACAGGCTTTTTATTAAAAAAGAAGATCAACGGAAATATTATGAGTACCTGGAATCTAATTTTCAATATATCATATCTGATACAAGAATTCCTATAGATGAGAGGACACAAATCGTGCATGATGCCGCTACAAACCTGGTTAAAGATCTCTTTATTGACCCAAGAAGTGAAAATATCGATAGGACTAAGACGTTTGCTTACAACATGGTTGATTACATTCTTAGAGAAGGTAACGCTGCGCATAGCCTGCTTAAAATAGCAGTACATGAATATGATACTTATACTCATTCTGTGAGTGTTGCAGCCATAGGGACTTTATTTGCTAAGGACCTTGGCTTAAAAGGGAATGATTTAAAGCGTTTTTGTACAGGGATACTTTTACATGATATTGGCAAAACTAAAATTAGCACTGATATTCTTAATAAAAAAGGGAATTTGACAAAAGAAGAATTTGCAAAGATAAGAGAGCATCCTGAAATAGGAGTGGAAATCTTAAAAGAATCAGGAATTGATTTTAAAGATGAGTATATAATAACGTTACAACATCATGAGAACTATGATGGCAGCGGGTATCCACATGGGCTTAAAAAAGAGGAAATTCTAACTTGTGGTAAGATTGCCCGCATAATAGATGTATATGATGCATTAACTGCAAACAGGTCGTATGCAGAAGCAACGAGACCATTCGCTGCTCTTGTGGAGATGAAGAAAAATATGCCTAATTGCTTTGACGAGGAACTGTTTAAAAAGTTTATACGCTTTTTAGGACCTTACGATCCACGTGGAAAGCACAGGAAGGATGACAAATTAGATAGCTAAAATTTTAAACTTGATGAGGAACTCTATATCGGATGTGTAACGAAATGGCTGATTGTTAAAATGTGATGAAAGAGGCTTGATGTTCCTTTCCGTCCGATATTATAAAAGAGTAGGTTTGGATTGCAATGGAAATCATTCTAGATACTAGATTCTAGGATCCTTGATGCTGGATTCTGGATGCTGGATACTTGATACTAGATTCTAGATGCAAGTCTATACTTCGTTATA
>JBHHYW010000405.1:0-3139 GCA_046757745.1 Candidatus Scalindua sp. | reverse complement strand
TGGCATATTATGATTCTTATCGAAGTGAACGTTTATCTGCTAATCTGATTCAGGCACAAAGGGATTTCTTTGGTGCGCATACATTCGAACGTATTGATAAACCGGGTATTTTTCATGCTGACTGGGAGGAGAAGTGAATACAACACAATCCATAATATTACATACTGATTTTCAACAAAGAAGGGGCAAGAAATGAAGAATGCCGAGCATGCTACCATAGTCATCTTTGGCGCCTCTGGTGATTTGACAAAACGCAAATTGATACCGGCTCTGTTTCAGCTAGCCAAAGACGGTCTGCTTACAGAAAAGACCACGATAGTCGGATTTGCCAGACGGGAAAAATCTCATGACCAATTTCGTGTTGAAATTGAGGATGCCTTAGTGGAATTTGCCCGATCTAAGCCTGAGGCAGGGTCCAGGGAATTAAAAGTCTTTAGTTCCTGCTGCTATTACCAAACCGGAAACTATGACAGCAGTAAAAGCTTTCATGGTTTAAAAGTACTGATAGATAAACTTGATGAAGAACGTGGAATAGATTCTGACAAGGCTAACCACCTGTTTTACCTCTCTACACCTCCCAACGTATTTTCCGCAATCACTGCAATGCTTGGCCAGGCCGGGCATATCTCCGATCCCAATGATAAAAATCGCTGGTCAAGAGTCATAGTTGAGAAGCCTTTTGGGCGAGACCTTGAAACTGCCTGTGCATTAAATAAAAACTTATCATCCGTATTAGATGAAAGTCAGATTTATCGTATCGATCATTATCTGGGGAAGGAAACCGTTCAAAATATAATGGCATTCCGTTTCGGCAATAGCATATTTGAACCGCTCTGGAATCGTCGCTACGTGAGTCATGTTCATATCACAGTCGCAGAGGCCGTATGTGTGGAGGGACGCGGCGGCTATTATGACAATTCCGGAGCGCTCCGCGACATGGTACAAAATCACATGTTGCAATTGTTGGCGCTTATTGCTATGGAGCCGCCTGCATCTTTTGCGCCTGATGCTGTTCGCGATGAGAAGGTAAAGTTGTTAAGCGCTATCCCTCCTATTGGATTGAATGAAGTTAACGAGTGTTCCGTTCGTGGACAATATGCGGCGGGAACTATAAACGGGAAACTGATTCCGGATTATTTAAGAGAGGCGGGTGTAAAGCCCAATTCCGTGACCGAGACCTTTATGGCGCTGAAGTTACATGTGGACAACTGGCGCTGGGCAGGGGTACCGTTTTATCTTCGTACCGGAAAGGCGTTGACAGAACGTCTTACTGAAGTAAATATTGAATTTCGGCAGCCACCCCTTGCACTTTTCGGTCATATAATAAATGACGGGGAGACAGAAAAACGGAGCCGTATGAAACCAAATATGCTATCTTTACGCGTTCAGCCTAATGAAGGGATACGCCTCTCCATAGGCATGAAAGTTCCCGGTCCGAAAATGATTTTAGAACCCAAAGACATGGAATTCTGCTACAGCAACGTTTTTGATGTAGAACCACCGGGAGCATACGAACGCCTGATTTTAGATGCTATACTGGGCGACACAACACTCTTTATCCGGCAGGATGAGGTTGAAGTGGCATGGACGCTGGTGAATGGTATACTTGAAGGATGGGCCAGAGAAGAATTGCCGCATATTCACCTTTATCGGGCCGGCACCTGGGGCCCGTATGCTGCCGACGAATTCATTACCAATGATATAAGAAAGAGTGGGGCATTGTAACTACAAATAAATTTCACAATTTCAAAAGATAAATAATTACAATCTACATATTTAGTCTAATATTGATATACAATCTTTTGAGATGTGGCCTCAACTAATTTGATGATAGTATGGTTATTCTTCAGGTTGATACCAGTTTGGGTTATCTATCATTTTTCCTCTTGATTATAGTTTCTAGCCTCATTATTATACCCCTAGTGTTCCCTCAATCAACAAAAGTCTTGTTTTCATAAGCAAGACTCATTGTCATACCATTCAGACATATACTCCATCAAATGATGGATAAGTTCATATAAAAAAAATTTTAGTTGTTATGCATGTGTAAGGAGTAATGTTATATGCCTCAAACGGAAGCCAAAGCAAGAATCAAGATAAACAAACTTCTTGAAGAAGCGGGATGGAGATTTTTTGATAATGAGAATGGCAGAGCCAATATCGAATTGGAGAACAATGTCAAAATTACTAAATCTCAATTTAATGAGTATGGAGAAGACTTTGAAAAAACAGCCAACGGCTACATTGACTTCTTACTCTTAGACGATAGAGGATTTCCACTTGTTGTATTAGAAGCCAAAAGGGAAAACAAAAATCCATTAGACGGTAAGGAACAAGCACGCACGTATGCCAAGTCATCAAGTGTCAGGTTTATCATACTTTCAAATGGAAACCTGCACTACTACTGGGATTTGGAGAAGGGTAACCCTACTATCATTACATCATTTCCTACTCCAGAATCTTTAACCTTTCATAAATCTTTCACCCCTAATCCACAGAGTCTGATAAATGAACCGGTTGATGAGGACTATGTGGTTCTTACACAAAAGCCTGACTACCAGTCAGACCCAAGATGGACTGATGAGACTCAAAGGGAAGATTATCTTAAAGCCAATGGTTTGATGTTATTACGGCAATACCAGAAAAAAGCAGTACATTCCATTCAGGATGCAGTAAGTAGAGGAGACGACAGATTCCTGTTTGAAATGGCAACAGGCACAGGCAAGACCCTTATTGCAGCAGCAGTCATTAAACTTTTTTTAAGAACAGGCAATGCCAGGAGGGTACTATTCCTTGTTGATAGACTTGAATTAGAAGACCAGGCATGGAAAGCCTTTACACGATACCTGAAAAACGACTATAAGACTGTCATATACAAACAGAATCGTGATGACTGGCGTAAGGCTGAAATTATTGTTACCACTGTTCAATCTCTCTTGGTGAATAATAAATATCGGAATCTTTTTTCTCCAACTGACTTTGATTTAGTTATTTCTGATGAAGCCCACCGTTCTATTGGTGGAAATAGCAGGGCAGTGTTTGAATATTTTGTTGGGTATAAGCTGGGACTCACGGCAACCCCCAAAGACTATTTGAAGAAAATTGACCCCGATAAAATTAACGCAAAAGACCCCAGAGA
>JBHHYW010000404.1:0-3151 GCA_046757745.1 Candidatus Scalindua sp. | reverse complement strand
AGAAACACGTATTGTGTAAATTGTGGCAAACAACTTATCCAGGGAATATGACAGTGGCAAAATCGTGAATGGCGGACAAAGGACGAATATGTATTTAGACAGTACGTGGCAAGAATTTGAAGCGTGGATTAAAAATACGATAGGTTCGTCTTTTCGCTAGCGTATTCGTCCACCAGATACACGCTCGAACATGGAGATGATTGCAAGTCTTATACTGGAAGGTACTATGCGAAACAACGGGGATTTCCCAAAGGAGAATGTGTTTATAGAAAGAGAATAAATACCACTTGAAGAATTTGCGTATTTTTGATATTATTCACACACAATTCATGGGTCCTTTGTTGTAAGAAAACCTAAGCTTCGGTATGCTTAAAACAGGTTTCCCATTTGCATGGCAATTTGTAGACACTCCCAAACAGAACATCCCTGTTGAGATTGCTAAAACATGGGGAAAGTCATGACTACTTCTTTTTGAAATAGGCATAAATATTGTTTGTAATAAGAAAGAAAGGTGAGGCTAGAAATATGAAGAATAAAATCAGGGTGGCTATTGTTGGTGTGGGGAATTGTGCCAGTTCATTGATTCAGGGAATTGAGTATTACAGGGAGAATAGTGATATTATTGGCCTGATGAATTATGACCTTGAGGGTTATAAGCCAGGTGATATAGAAGTTGTCGCTGCTTTTGATGTTGACAAAAGGAAAGTCGGAAGAAATGTAAGTAAAGCAATATTTGCAAAACCAAATAATACAAAGACCTTCAAAAAAGACATAAAGAATAATAGTACCATTGTCAAGATGGGAAAGATACTCGACGGCATATCAGACCATATGAAGGATCTTCCTGAAGATAGAGCGTTTATACCTTCTGATGAAGAGCCTTGTAATGTAGTTAAAGAATTAAGAGAAAGCAATACAGATATATTGTTGAATTACTTACCGGTTGGTTCAGAAGATGCGACAAGATTTTATGCAGAATGTTGTTTAGAGGCGGGAATTGCGTTTATAAATAACATGCCGGTATTTATAGCATCTGACGAAAAATGGGCGCAAAGATTTAAGGATAAAGGATTACCTATTATAGGTGATGATATCAAGGCACAACTGGCGCCACAATAACCCATAGAACACTGGCAAAGCTTTTTAGAGACCGTGGAGTAAAACTTGACAGGACTTATCAACTAAATACAGGTGGAAACACTGATTTCTCCAACATGCTTAATAAGAGCCGACTTATATCTAAAAGAATCTCAAAAACTGAATCTGTCCAATCTCAACTGGAAACACCTCTTGAAGCAGAAAACATTCATATAGGTCCCAGTGATTATGTGCCATGGCAAAATGACAACAAATTAGGTTGGGTTTTAAAAAGCAAAAACCCAACCTAATTTGAATCAATCTCAACAAAATACGATGATCTAAGAGGTAATGAAATATTAACACCTCTATGTAATACACTGGAAAGATTAACAAGTAAGGACTCAAAAGTATTGGATGTAGCATGTGGAACAGGTCTTTTATTAATTCCTGTTGCAACAAGATTTGATGTTGAGTTTTTTGGGTCTGATATGTCTTTAAATATGATAAAGACTGCTCACAAAAAGGCAAAAAATAGTAACCTCAAAGTAAGATTTTTGGAGGCTGACGTTCACCATATGCCATTTTCAGATGAATACTTCGATGTTCTATTAAGTACAAACGCAATACATCATTTCGATTTAATCAAGAGTCTCAAGGAGTGCGCGCGTGTCTTGAAGAAAGGTAGAAGTTATGTTGTCTTTAGTCGATTCAGGGAACAGAACGACCGTTCTTTCTGGGGTAAACACTTTCCAAAGTTTGCTGTTAAGGAGAACAGGTTATACAATATGGAAGAATTCGTAGATGCTGCAGAAAAGGTAGAAGAATTGGTTAAAAGGCAAAATAACTTTACATTATACAGCAGAAATTGGTGAGGTAATCTTTAAAAAGACATAAATGAATAAGATAAAATAGAAGTTGATAATCACAATTCAGAAAGCAACTCCAATTGCTACTTATATATTAGAATTTAAAAAAATACAAACGGGGAGGTAAAATTGGAAGAAGCAGGAAGATTGACAGAAAGAGCAAAAAAGATTCGTTTAAAATAACAGTGATAATATCTGGGAGCAGCTTTCATATTAGAACAAGGGGTTTAATTTAAATCTTACTCACTCCAAACACATCTCACCTGTTATATCCGTCTGAAGCAGGACAATACCACACAGACACTTTGCTTTGTTAAAATAATTCTATAGAAAGCTTTGATAGTAAGAGAAATACTTTATGAAAAAGACAGAAGCGATACTTCGTCCTGAAAAGTTTGATATCGTCAAGGACACCCTTGCTTAACAAGCTTGAAGTGAGACTACCCGCCTGCCAATCAGTTCGGGCAGGAAGTGTGAAGTGAACTAAAGTAATAGAATTAAACCCAGCTTTCTTATTTTAGGCGCTCTTATCTTCTTTGCCTTTTCCTGTAGGTTATGTTTACAGAAAAATAGCCCTTGCCCTCAAGAAACCTGAGAACCCTCTTATTTGCTTTCTGTGTATTGGAATAGCCTGGCAGCCAGAATTTAGTAGTATCAATACCGCTTATCGTTTTATTATTTGAATTTATAAAAATGGTATCCTCATTGGTATTTATATCCTGAAATTTAACAATAGTCATACCATCATTTGGATCAAAATCGATATTAACCCTTAGATTTTCCTCGTCATATATTCTGCCTAAATTCTTTACTATTTCGATTAATTCATCTAAGGTATCGTTCTTTTGCATAATAATTAGTGTAAATTTGTGGAATTAGTGTCTATTCTGACTTTAAAGCGTCTCTAATTCTCATTGCTTTTTTTATTAAAGGGTACAGTTGCCTTAACGGCAACATTGATGCAGAATCCGACAATGCCTTTCCGGGTTTTTCATGTGTTTCAACAAATAACCCGTCACAACCTACAGCAACAGCAGCTCTTACTAAAGGTTCAATCATTTCTCTCTGCCCGCCGGAGCACGAACCCTTTCCGCCAGGTAATTGAATACTGTGTGTAGCATCATAAACAACAGGATACCCCATCTTCCTTATAATAACGATAGAACGCATGTCAGCTACAAGATTGTTATAACCAAACATTGTGC
>JBHHYW010000403.1:0-3151 GCA_046757745.1 Candidatus Scalindua sp. | reverse complement strand
TACCTGACATTTTCTATTTGCCTTATACTGACATTATCAATTTGCTGTGACAGAATTTTTCAAATTTATCAGTAACTTATTTATATAAAACAAAAGAACATGCTTATCCGTCTTATTTTATTGTTCACAGTTCTTCCCTTAATGGAGTTGTATCTATTGATAAAGGCAGGAGGATACCTGGGGGCATCTCCAACTATAATGATTGTGCTCATAACAGGTATAATAGGGGGGTTACTTGCCAGAAGCCAGGGCCTGAGTGTTCAAAGGCAAATAAGGATGGATTTGCAGAATGGAGTTATCCCGACAGACAGCCTTATTGACGGTTTGTTTATTTTGGTTGCCGGTGCTCTATTAATAACACCGGGAATGATAACGGATGTATCTGGTTTTTTCTTAATGGTTCCGGGACTTAGAGGTTGGTTGAAAAAGAAGCTGAAAGACTATTTCAAACGTAAGCTTGAATCCGGACAATTTCAATTTCACTCCAACTATCATTCAGCAGATTGGAGAAAAGATGATGATTTCTGACTGCAGACCGGCAATTTAAATTTATGCATAGGAAATTCAATGTTGATAACGCTTCGATAGAGTTTACGCTGAGCGTGCTAATATACTCAAAGTGCTGTCATCCTGAGCGTCTGCCCGACCTGGTCATTCAGGCAGGGAGTCGAAGGATAGTCTGTGCAGCTATAGTGAATTTAACATTTACTTTGAATGCAACTGAGGATCTTCATCTGACTGGAATGTTTCTTGTTCCAACTCAGCACCAACTGCGGAAAAGAATTTTTTCTTGACGGCGTCAGAAGTTACTTTCAAGAGAGACGTCCTGTCATTTGCATCGCTAAGTATTCCAAGATTGATGGTTCCGGCTGCCATTGTAGCATGGCCGCCACTATTTAATTCACCAAATGCACTTTGCAGAATTAATCCCAGATTAACTCTTGTATCCATGCTTCTTGCAGATAATTGGACCTTGTCTTCATTAATTCCGAAGACAAGTACAGTATATACGCCCTCTAACTGCAACATCATTTCCGCCGCTTGAGGCAGGGCGTCTCTATCACTGATAAAATCCACAAATGACGCAAGGTATGATCCCCGGACTTCTTTGTTTCTGATTGCCCTTCCGATAATATCCAGGGTTTCTAACCTCATGGGAGGAAAATCCAATTGGATCATAATAGTTGTATCTACCAGTGGAGAAAGATATGCTGCAGCTTCAAAATCATCAGAAGTGGTATTTCTGGTAAACTCTTTTGTGTCCGTTCGAATACCAAATAATAATGCTGTCGCAAGTGACACATCCGGTTTTATGTTTAATTGACGAATATATTTTGTCATGATCGTGGCGGTAGCGCCTATTTCAGGTTGAATATCAACAAAATCTCCTTTAACAGAACTGATATCTATCTGGTGATGGTCAAATATCAAATTTGGAGTGACCTCTATAGGCAAAACATTATTCTTTGATGGAATAGATGCCTCTATTAATGCAATCTTACCAGCAGACCTTACCACCTTCATTACTTCTTCGCTTGTTTTTGTATTTATCAAATCTATTTCCAATAAATTAACCAGCGCCCTGTTTTTCTGGTGACTGATATTGCCTCCATAATAGATACTGCTCTCTACACCACAGAATTTACATATATGTTTCAAGGTAAGCCCAGAAGCTATGGCATCCGGATCAGGATTATCTTGTAGAAAAATCGCCACTTCTTTGTTGTTTGATTCTTTGATAACGTTAATTAAAGTGGAAGCAGAATGTTCCATGTCGACAGTTTCAAACGCGGACAATACTCTTTGAGCAAGGACATTACCTGTTTGTAATATTACATCGGCTCCACTTGATTCCAAGGCTTCAGTCTCTCCCTGACTGGAAGCCTTAACAAGGACAAAATTGTCTGGCATTTTCTCTTTTATTCTTATCGCCAGTAACAAATTGCCTTTCGAGTCTCCGGTAAGGATTGCAAACATATTGGTATTTTCACAATAATGAGAGTTCAGATCAAAAGTTTCTATATCTGATACCATTACATTAAGATATTTTTCTCTCCATGAAGACAGTGCGTTCTCGTCCTTGTCTATTATTAATATTTTCTTGCCGGCCTTGTTCAATGCGTCAACAACTGCATTTCCAGTTGCACCACAACCGAAGATAATGTACATAAAATTTCTCCGACTTATGAATAATTTAATATATCAAAAATAAGTTGTAACGGCATATCACATCACATTGGTATAAGTGTTAGTTTGCAGGATAGTAAACCCTTTTCTACGCCTTACCTTTGAAAGCCTGGGAAAATGAAAAAACAAATTAGCAATTAAGAGATGCTAATTAAACTGGCGACTGGGGAAAATAACTTATCCTACTGTATGTAATATACTTTACGTATATATTGTTATGGCAAGTGTCAAGATTCGACAATGTCAAAATTATACTTTTGATTTATATGGCTGTCAATATTAAAAAATTTGAATATTATCGGCGTTGCAATATAATAATTATCCAGTAATTATCTTAAAACTATTTTGTACTTATTCCAATCAACCTTATTATAATTATATAAAGAGTCAGTATGTTATTGTCTTAATTAGTTTTTTTTGATCAATTTTGGCAGAAATTTAAGAATTCAGGAATTCCTTAATCCCCCAATTCCTCAATATTATAATTCCGACTCCTTAGAGTTAGGCAAACATGGGTATCTTAGAAACAGTTTCAAAGGTTAATATAACGGAAGACTTGTGGAATGAGGCTATAGAAGAACATAGTGTAGTGACTGATGTGTTTGATGATGTCACCTTCTACAGGGTAGTTAAAAGAGTAGGACAGCTAAGTAGGGGCACAGTCATATCTGATGCAGAGATCATCTTTGACTTTCCACGTATAGCAAGAATTCTACAATTAGAAAATGGTATCAAATTAACGTTTGCCAATCCTTTCTACGTAGAGGAAAAGGTAGATGGCTATAATGTTAGAATTGCAAAGATCGAGGGCCGGGTGTTTGCATTTACCAGAGGAAGTTATGTTTGTCCATTCAGTACAGACAGGTTGGTTGATTTTTTTAACATTGATAAATTCTTTGATGAAAATCCAGAGCTGATTGTTTGTGGTGAAATAGCCGGTCCTGAGAACCCATATAACAAGGAA
>JBHHYW010000402.1:0-3155 GCA_046757745.1 Candidatus Scalindua sp. | reverse complement strand
ACTATACTGAATAGCATAACCAGGAAGCCGACAACACCGTTACCGGAGCGGAAAAGTTCTTTGACTGTCCCCGCTATACTTCTTGTCTTGTTGTAGGCCTCAATTTCTCCTTCGATATTATTAAGCCCCAGCATTCCGGTAATCATACCTATCATTCGTTTGGCTTTACCTCTTTCGTCATTTTCTGACTTCACTGTACCTCTTTTCATTGACTTTTCAACAATGGAGTCGATAATAATGTCTATCCCCGTCTCAGTCATCTTTGATTTATCAATCGTCCCTGTCAGAGTAAGCATGGGCTGAGTGACCCCGGGAATCAGTAGCGCAAGGGAAATTATGGTAATAATTAAAACTGTAGTAAACTTTGGAGTTTCCATACTAAACAATCCCTTTCAAAATATAATGTTAATGGGGTTACCTTGATTAGACACTAATTTCCCCCGGACAAACAGTGCCGAGGGCGAGTAAAAAGCACGAATTCACTCTAATTCGTAATTATCTGTCTTTAGTAATCTGTTTCCATCCCTGCCGGTAGGCAGGTGCGAAAATCCCTGACCAGTCAGTTCGGGCAGGCAAATCACTCCGTCATTCTCTGTGTTATCAGCGTTCTCCGCTGTGAAATCTTTTTCACGGTTTCATCAATTCAATGTTCCCGCCACAGTATACGTTATTTGCAATAGCGGCCTCTATAGCCAGCCGAGCTATTTCTTCAGCACTCTTTTTCTGATCATACAGCACGTGCATTGCTCCAATTGCATAATCACGGCCAACTCCAATAGCGTAAAATTTCATGAACTCTGTTACACACAACTCTTACTGCTCCGAACTCTAAACTCTCCTGCCCTAACCATTTAAGTCGCATTTGCTTTTTCCACTCTGCGGTAAATCTTTAACAGCCTCTCCACTCACCATACTCATTCAGCGAAACCCTCTGCCCACTCTTTAGAAGTGAATAGTTCCCAAAGTCATTCATATTATCAAGCGCCTGTGAGCCAAATACCGGCCCGTCCTTGCATACCATCTGTCCGTCGCAGACGCATTGGCCGCATATGCCAATTCCGCATTTCATGTATCTCTCCAGTGACGCCTCGCATTGTATATCATGCTTTTTGCAGAATTCGTATACCTTGGACATCATTATCTCAGGACCGCAGGTGTATATAATGCTGTAACTATTTTCCTTGTGCAGGTCTTCAAGGTTGTCAGTTGGATATCCCTTAATACCTTCACTCCCATCGTCAGTAAATATCGTTATGTCTTTATAACGGTTTTTAAATAACAGCGTCGTCTTTGTTGTTGCTCCAGTGAGTATTGTGGTATTGTTATCCTGCAAACTTTCAATAAGCATGGACAGTGACGCCATTCCACATCCTCCACCGATTATACATGCATTGCCGATACCGTCTTTAATATCATCGGGGATGCTGAATCCATGCCCAAATGGACCTCTTATGCCCATCTGTTCTCCCACACCCATGTTATGCATGAGATTTGTAAATTTACCTCTCTCAAGCACTGTTATTCCGAAGAAATCGTCACCGGAATATGATACGGCAAACGGCTTCTCATCTATACCTGGTAACCAGACCATTATGAATTGTCCGGGGTTATAATCAAGATTGTGCCTGAACATAAAGGACTTTGTGTCATCAGATTCGCTGATAATCTTGTCAATCTTCATCATTACCGGTTGCTCAAAACCTTTACTCATGTGCAATTCCTATAATTTCATAGATACTGTTAAAATTGTTTTCAGACATCCAAGTTTCCATTTCCCGGCATATTTTGCTGAAGATGTCAATTCCCCTTTCGTATATTCCGGTACCAACCCCAATAGCGGTCGCTCCGGCCATTATCATCTCTATAGCGTGCCTACCCGTAGATATCCCACCTGTGCCGATTATGGGTATTTTAACAGCTTCGTAGATATCATATACACATCGGGTTGCAATTGGTCTCATGGCCTGCCCTGAGACCCCTCCAACTCTGTAGGAGAGTACTGGTTTACGTGCCTCTATGTTTATAATCATTCCCGGTCCCAGTGTATTTACAGCCGTTATGGCATTGGCGCCCGCATCCTCGGCTGCTTTAGCTAAGTTCCCTATTTCCGGTATGTTAGGTGATAATTTAACGAAAATCGGCAGTTTGGTGGACTTCCTGACGGCAGAGACTATCTCTTTCGTGCTCTCAGGCGTTCCCTGTCCGGCCAGCAGGCCGAATCCTGGAGTGTGAGGGCATGAGAGTGGGAGTTCTATGGCAGAGAAACCATTTGCTGACAACTTATCCACAACGCGTACGAAGTCTCCCGCCTCTGTGCCTATAACGCTTGCTATTACTGGTATTAAGACGTCCTCTAAATTTGCGAACTCCCTGGCTGTCTCTTTCGCACCGGGGTTTGAGTACCCGACTGCATTCAATAATCCAGCTTCAAAAGGGATAACTGTCGGGTTTTTGTGTCCTTCTCTTGCTTTAAAACTGACTGACTTTATGGTTGCTGCACCGGCGCCACTGTCGGCAACCCGTTTAAGCAGAGATTTAGAGGTACCTAAAAATCCGGATGGCAGAACGGTTGGGTTTGATAATTTGATCCCGCACAGGTCAATGGTGAGGTTTGGTGTAGTCATATATTTTCTGGACGCAGATGAACGCAGGTAATAATGATATTAAAATAATAGACAGGATTTACGGGATAAGATAAAAAAACAACAAATCGTGTAAATAAGGTCGTAGGAGTATACCAAAAGGTCATGGTTTGTTGAAGTTATATTTTTGATTGTTCTTAAAATATTGACTTTTGATGGAAAATGTGTTTCTTTACTCACAGCAAAACTTTCATATATTTGTGACCGAAGGGAACTAATTTATATGGCAATGTTTTTATGGTACCTGATACTTATATTTGTAATTTCCACTATAGGCGGACTGCTTCCATTGGTAAAAAGCTGGTCCAAGAATAGTTTCAGGTTGATAATCAGTTTTGGCGCAGGCGTCTTGTTTGGGACTTGCTTTTTTCACATGCTGCCAGCAATCACACCATCCCTGGGCAGTAATGTTGGAATACCCATAATAATTGGTTTTTTTATTATTTACATAATGGAAAAATTCATAATGGTGCATTCCTGTGAAGAGGATGTTTGTGACTTTCATACAATAGG
>JBHHYW010000401.1:0-3158 GCA_046757745.1 Candidatus Scalindua sp. | reverse complement strand
CCGCAGGTACTCATGGAGATGGCAGCGCTTGATGATAATGCTGCCAATGATCTCCGGAATATGGTTGATCTGCTGGCCTCCAAGGGATACAGGACGCTTGCGGTTGGCCGCAAAACAGGTGATGAGCCGCTTAACTTAATTGGTTTGATTCCCCTGTATGATCCACCCCGGGAAGATTCCAGGGGTGTAATAGATGAAATGCGCTCAAACGGGGTGCACGTCAAGATGGTTACGGGTGATAACATGGCCATTGCCCGTGAGATCGCCCGTATCCTGGATTTAAAACAGGAGGCCATCCGTGCATCACAGCTTTCCGGTAGCGGTAGTAAAGTGCTGCTGGAATTGGCGGAAGTGTTGTCGATGGCTATTTACCAACGTCTCAAGGGTGAAGTACCGCAGGGTGAGGCACAGCATTTTGCCAGCGAAGTAATGGAAATTGTTCACTCCTCGTATAATACAAAAATGCTTGAACGTGAGTTTATTCATACACATGAGTCTGCTATCGTAGAGATGATAGAATTGGTGGATATTTTTGCGGAAGTGGTGCCGGAAGATAAATACAGGATTATAGAAACGCTGCAAAAAGGCGGTCACATGGTAGGCATGACTGGTGATGGTGTAAATGATGCGCCTGCCCTCAAAAAGGCCGATTGTGGTATCGCCGTTTCCGGGGCCACTGACGCTGCCAGGGCGGCGGCTGATATAATCCTTACCGCGCCTGGCCTCTCGGTGATTAACGAGGCGATAAAACAGGCACGTATTACCTTTGAAAGAATGAAGAGCTATGCTACCTTTCGTATCGCAGAAACGATCCGCCTCATCCTCTTTATGACGCTTTCCATTATCGTGTTTAATTTTTACCCCATTACTGCGCTTATGATCATCCTCCTGGCTTTGCTTAACGACATTCCCATCCTCGCAATTGCATATGACAATACCCGGATACACCGCAGTCCCGAACGTTGGAAAATGTCCGAGTTGCTTAGTATTTCCTCCGTTCTTGGTGTTTCAGGTGTAGTATCTTCCTTTGTCCTATTTTATATTCTCAAGAAACATGGATTTCCTGAAGGAGTGATTCAGACGTTAATATTCCTCAAGCTAGTTATTGCAGGTCACAGCACACTCTACGTCACCCGTACCGAAGGATGGTTCTGGCAGAGGCCATGGCCCTCGCCATTGCTGTTCGGGGCAACATTCGGGACAGAGATTGTTGGCACAATGATAGCGGTTTTCGGGGTCTTTATAACACCCATCAGTTGGAAATATGCATTATTGATCTGGGGATATGCCCTTGTGTGGTTTGTATTCAACGATATAGTGAAACAACTTACCTGTAGATTTCTATGCATGAACCCATTTCCAGCCCATATCAGGCGATAGAGAGTTATTCGTACGTACGCTTAACAACTAAAACAAAGAATGGTATCATGTTTATCAATATTAATTAGCACCTTCGGCGGACTTTGAAGATATTCGTGGATTAAGGCCATTAGGCCGAATCCACCGAAAAAATCCATATGTTAATACCGTAAAAATAAAGGTGGATTCGCTTCCCGCCTAACAAGCTGGCGGACAGGCGCTTAATCCACCCTACAGTTAAAACGGGAATTCCTATAAAATTAAATCTAGTATTCTTAATATGAATACTGAGGGATCTGCGTATGTTTGGATTTAGGCAACGTCGACGAAAGCAACTTCGCATGGCGCCATTTCCGATGGATTGGCTCATCATTGTAAAACGCAATGTCCCTTTATATCGGTATCTGCCTGAAGCAGACCGGAAGGAACTGCATAGCCACATTTTAATCTTCCTAGATGAGAAGAGGTTTGAAGGATGCGGCGGCTTAGAGATCAACGATGAGATTAAGGTTACGATTGCTGCCCAGGCCTGCATTCTTCTGCTCCACAGGAAAACGAACTACTACCATGCACTTAAGTCTGTTGTGGTCTATCCCAGCGCGTACGTAGCACATGAATCTCGACCTGTGGGAAATGGGATTGTCGCAGAGGGAGAATCTGTTCGGCTTGGTGAGTCGTGGCACCGTGGAGCCGTGGTCTTATCGTGGAATGATGTTCTTTATGGCGCAGCCGATATCCATGACGGACACAACGTCGTATTTCATGAATTTGCCCATCAACTCGACCATGATAGTGGCGAATTGCCCGGATCACCCGTCATTGAGAGACGATCAATGTACCTCGCATGGGCGAGAGTACTTGGCGCTGAATACGCTAAGCTCAGAACGGATACCGAGCATGGACGCCGTACCGTGATGGACAAATATGGCGCCAGAAACACTGCAGAATTCTTTGCTGTAGCCACTGAATGTTTCTTCGAAAAGCCTCTACAACTCAAGCGGAAACATCCGGAGCTTTATGAAGAGTTTACGCTTTACTATCAGCAGGATCCGGCCAAATTCTGTCTCACCGGAAAAACATGACACAGATTCTATACCTTATGAAGGAGTGAATGGAAAGGACCTGACATACTCTTTTCATTCTTCAACTTTAAGAATGATTTGTTCCTCATAATTTTAGCTTTTTTCAAGAAAAATAATGCGATAATGTACACGGAAACATACTCAACATGCCTTCTTTGCTAACATTTATAATTATGTATGAAAGGGCAAACATGTTTATAAAAGATGTAATGAGTGTAGATGTCATAGCTATAGGTGAGAATGTAAACTTGATCCAGCTTATAGCAAAGTTTCGCGAGCATAGTTTTCATACACTGCCGGTTATAGATGACAAGAAAAAGATACTTGGAGTTATTACTCCAGAAGATATCATGAAGGTCTTCCTTCCACATAACCCTGCACTTGATAAGTTGCTTAGATCGACACATCTATGCAACCTGGATGAAGAGGATATTCTGGAAACTGAACTTCCAAAGGACATTGGAACATCAGTAAAGGTATCAGATATAATGAATACCGATGTCATAGCTATTGAAGAAAGTAAGACAATATCTGATGCAAGAGGCTTAATGAATCTTCACAATATTGAAAGGATGCCTGTTACGAAGGACGACGTACTGGTAGGTTTTATTACGGTCTTTGACATAATAATTGCACTTTTTAGGGAAAGGAATATTATTTTGTGAATATAATTCTCTGCCTTGGAATCATACTGGTTGGAGCAATTATTGCCGAAAA
>JBHHYW010000400.1:0-3159 GCA_046757745.1 Candidatus Scalindua sp. | reverse complement strand
GGCCTTTTGTATGCCAGATAAAGGATAAAACCGCCTCCTCCAGCATTTTTAATCCTGTTTTCTGCTGATATAGTTTTTTGCTATCATTAACGACTATACGATTCCCCCGTTTTTGCATCTTCTCAGAAATAGCATCTTTAAGGACATGCCAGATGTTTGTCTCATGGTGATATTTAGCCGGTATTCTCATCACGACCTTTGATAATACAAATGGGCCTAATGTGGGGCCATAACCGGCTTCATCAATACCCGCAACTATTGGCATTTTTCAAGATTAAGTGGTTTCTGAAAATTGATGAATATCGTACAAAATATGAAATAATTTAGTCTATAAGTCGACAATTTCTTGCTTTTTTTGACTGGAAATTGTCGACTTATAGACTGTTTTACCACACCTTCGGTGTGTTAAAGAAAAATATTTAATAACAAATCAAACAACTTTAAAATTTAGCTATCATTTGTTACATAAACATGACCAGCCTCTCGAAAGAGAGGTCTGCCTCCTAATCTTTGTACTAATAAGGGAAAGTTTGAAAACCGCCTGTCTGCGTGCAACGCACAGGTAGATAGGTTTTCATTTTACAACCTGGTCGAGCCAGAACATATTAGATATCTATCCCCTTTTTGGTTCTGGCTCGGCTAGGTTGGGATTATAACGCATGTGCATAAAGTGGTCAAGAAACCATTTCTAATTGAGTATGCCTTTTCAATTTCCTTGACAAAGAAGGGGGGTAAAATATAATGAGACAGATTGGCGATAGAAAGGAGCGGATTTGTGAATATGGAAAAGATAGAAGGTAAAGTTGCTAAAATACTCGACGAATACAGTATAGTTATTAATGTCGGCAGAGATAATGGTGTGGTGGATGGAATGGTCTTTGTGGTTTTTGTGCAGAGTGAAGACGATGTAAAAGATCCGGATAGTGGTGAAGCCCTGGGAAAACTGGAATACGTCAAGGATTATATCTTTGTATCTCATGTCCAGGATAAATTTTCTACCTGTGTTGCCGGAGAGAAAGAGGCGTCGTCCAGAGAAGCTGAGTCTCAGGGTGCTCAGACACTCAGTGGGGCTATGATGGCAGAGTCCATGACGGTAAGACCGGGAGGCAGCAGGATCAGTAATGAAAAGCTAAACGTAAACACCTCTCAGATTACTGGTGTACCGCAATTAGGCCCGATATCAGTAGGTGACATGGTGCGTGCCGTTGAGGTAAATGAGTAGAGAATATTGTTGCATCTACATAATCTTTCCGGATATTTATTCTGTATATTTTCTTCTAATATTTCAAATTGTTTTTTTGCACGTCAGTTAAAGAAAAGGATTTTACAATGTACTTGACTCATTCTGAAATACAACAATTAGATATGCTTAAGAAGAAAAGTCCTTCTGAAAGATTCTTATTAATGAGTCAATTGATTAATGGTCAATTTAAAGCTATGAAAGTGGGTATTAAACATAAAAACCAAAATATCAGCGATAAAGAACTGGAACAATGGCTGAAGACCAGATTGAGAAAAATATATATGCTGGAAACAATATCGTAAATTGCTAAAAGTTGGTTATTATAGTATACTAAGCTATAAATTATGGAGGTAATAGTATGGGTAAGAAAGAGTTACTTCTTAGTGAGATTGAACAAGTTCCAGAACCTTTTCTTGACGAGTTGCTAGACTTTGTCCATTTCTTAAAAACAAAAAAAAATAACGACCGTATGGACACTGCAGTTGCAAGTGAATCTTCGCTCAAAAAAGATTGGCTGAAGCCGGAAGAGGATGAAGCGTGGCAAGATTTGTAAAAGGTGATATCATTGTTGTCCCCTTTCCTTTTTCAGACTTAACACAAGCCAAAAGACGTCCTGCTTTAGTTATTTCTGCATTAGAAGGTAATGACCTGGTCCTCTGTCAGATAACGAGTCAATCTGTTAGAGACAATTACGCAATCCCGCTTGATAACAACGACTTTAATACAGGAAGCTTGAAGCAGTCGAGCAATATAAGACCAAACCGTATATTTACAGCAGATAGCCATATTATCTTATATCGAGTTGGTGATCTTAAACCAGACAAGTTAAATGAAGTTATTGAAAAGGTTGTTGAAATCATTCGTAAATGAAATAACATTCTTCTATATCAAAAAGATATTTTAACTATGAAAATATTAAAATCACAAGAAGGTAATATTATACAGGAGATTGAGTTGCTCAAGCAGGGGATGAGCATATTCTCCGATACGATTACAGAAGGGATGGAAGCAAAGACGAAGGAAGTCTTTGGCGAACCGTTGTCTCCGGCAGAAACTGTCAAACGTGTCATTAAAGACGTAAAAGAAAAAGGTGACGAAGCCCTGGAGTACTATTCAGAGAAGCTTGAGGGTGTGACCCTGTCCGCAAATGATTTCAAAATCAAGGAATCTGAGATAGAGGACGCTTACAAAAAGGTGTCTCATGAATTTATAAGTGCGATAAAGAATGCAAGGGAAAATATCCGGGTGTTTCAGGAGTACATTCGTGTGCGTGAGCCTGAACCCTTTCTTTCAGATGGGGCCAGGATAACTGTAAAATACGAAGCTGTTGAAAACGTCGGAATTTATGTCCCCGGCGGTTCCGCCTCATATCCGTCCACGGTATTAATGAATGCCATGCCGGCGAAGGTAGCAGGGGTAAAAAAAATCGTTGTAGTAACTCCACCCGGCAGGGACGGAACCATTTCTCCCGAGAGACTTGTAGCGTGTAAAGAATCAGATATAGATGAAGTTTATATGATTGGCGGCGTACATTCAATAGCCGCTCTCACGTTTGGCACAAAGACCGTCCCGAAGGTAGACAAGATAGTCGGGCCCGGTAATCTATTTGTAACGCTTGCCAAGAGGGAGGCGTATGGGCATGTCGGCATAGATATGCTGGCAGGGCCAAGTGAGGTTCTCATAATAGCGGATGAGACTGCTAATCATGCGTATGTTGCTTCTGATCTGCTGTCGCAGGCAGAACATTCTCCCGGTATTTCAATCCTGGTTACATGTTCAGAGGAACTTACCAATGGAGTGTTGCAGGAGATATCCAGACAGATTAAGACCCTGCCTCGCAGTGATCTGATTAAAGAGTCTTTAGATAAATTTGGTTTTATCATACTTACAAAAGATTTGAATGAGGCAGTTGATAT
>JBHHYW010000399.1:0-3180 GCA_046757745.1 Candidatus Scalindua sp. | reverse complement strand
CAAATTCCAATATTCTAATATCATCACGAAATATCAGACCTTCGTCAAACCAGATTCCAGTTTTGTTTTCGTGCCAAGTACCACCACCAGAGAACTTTATGGTTATTTCCTCAGCAGTTGCAACAAATTTTTCTTCTTCTATTTTAATCCTTTTCCCTTTTTTGTCCAAATTGTAATATTCTGGGCAATACACTAATACTGTTACATATTCCATTCAAACCTCCAAGACTTAATGAAAATTTTAACATTACTCGTTCTCTTCGCATCTTCATTTTTCCTTCTCCTTTCAACTAAAATTAGTCCATAAGAAATGTAATAGTATAATTGTATGCAATAATAATATAATACAATTTAAATTGCAAGCTTTTAAAATATTAAAAAGTTAGGTTTCGTCCAACACACTAATATCTGCTATAATTCTTGCTATAAAAGTAAGTAGCAATTAACAGGCGGTATCTATTGAAACGTAAATACGATCATAAAATAGGCATAATTTCGGACACTCACGGCCTTATCAGTCAACGTGTTGTCAAATCATTTAAAGACGTAGATTTGATTGTGCACACTGGAGACATAGGGACGCATGAAGCACTTGAAACTCTACAAACCATTGCCAAAGTGTATCCTGTCCGTGGAAATGTTGATGGCGGTAAATGGTCTGACAACCTGCCTCTTACTGAAGTAGTAAAAGTGGGCCAGGTATATTTATATGTCCTTCACGATTTGAATACACTTGACCTGGACCCTGTAGCAGCTGGATTTAACGCTGTTATCAGCGGTCATTCACACGTGCCAAAGATCGAGGAGCGAAATGGGATCCTATTCCTCAATCCCGGGAGCGCGGGGCCCAGACGGTTTAAGTGCCCGGTTTCCATTGCATTTTTGTATGTAAATGGAGTTTCGATAGACGCTGAATTAGTGGAGTTAAAATAATAAGGGACATCAAACATTATCATCTATTAAAGCTATATTCTGTATTCATAATATTTTTTCTCTTCTGGTTTTCTTATAATCTTTTTTAAGACATTTTCTGGCTGCTTCTTTTACTTTCGCAAGTGAATCAGGATAAAATTCCATTAACTTATGATAATATTGATTCATATGTTCAAAAGCCTTTTCTACTTCGTCTTCAGTAAATCCTAAAACTTTCTCATAATAATCAATTGCAACAATATATTCTTTCTTCCTGTCACACATTTGACCTAACGCCATATAAAGCAAAGGATTATTCGGCGCAATCTCAAGCCCTTTATTAAACAGTTCTCCGGCTTTATCATATTCTTTATTTTCCCCATAAATAAACCCAAGTATACCAATGACATAAATATCTCTGTTATTTAACTCCAACGCCTTCATGTAGCTCTCTTTGGCTTTATTAAATGAAACTGCCGCAGAAGATTTCATAAAAATACCTATTACTTGTTGCATCATCGCATTTTTTAAATAAGCATCTCCTCTAATTATATAATTCCTGAAATCATTCGGAAAATATTCAACAAGCTGGTCAATTAATTGGAGATTTCCACTATTGAATATTGTATTTACAATATCTTCATGATATCTCTCATAATCGATCTCTTCAATATAACTGATTGCCCTTGATTTGCTATCTTCATATCCGGTGTCACTCAATATTAATATTTCAAGTTTACTCAATTTCCTGGTTTGAGCACATCCCATTAAAGAAATTACGATAGAAACAATGCCTGCTACAGTTCCAAATTGTGATAAATAGTTCTTCATCATTAAAGAATTATAACCTAAGCTGAATATCTACTTCTCCATTTTCTTCTTCATTATTTTATCCATATCTCTCTGGATTTGCTCTTCTGCTGATTCTTTTGCTTCGTGGTAACATACGTAGCAGATATCACCCTTTTCAGTCTTCATCTTCTTCCATTCATCTTTAACGCCCAGAAAACGTCCACATTTCCAACAATTAGCCATAAATTAATTCACTCCTTTAATTAATTTTTTTTTGTTTTGCGGAGCAAAACGATTATAAATTAGCGACCAAAGGAAGCTAATTTATATTCTATTATCTTATCCCCGGGTTCGAATTTATTTAATTGACTCAATCCGAGATTTTCTATTGCCGCTTCCATAAGTTCTTTTTCAGAATTATTACCTTCATAAAAGGTTCCGGCCTCTACCATGGCTTCTTTTGGAACGAGGCCGATTATCTCACTCCCTGTTGCCTCCATGCCATACTCTCTGGCTTGAGCCTTTACGGTCTCAAATACCGTATGAATCGGGGTTTCCCTATAGTTAGTCAGGTTCATGGAAACCTGTGATATATTGTATTCCCTTAATTCGACACCTATTGCCTTTACATATTTCAGCATTCCGGAAACTCTTTTCTTCTCACCTGTCTCGCTCATAATCAAATAACCTGATTCTCTCACCTTCTTTGCTATCTCGTTAGCAACACGAATATCATCAAAACTCAGATTCACGTTATAGGCAATCAGAAAAAATCTGGCCCCAATCACTGTTGCACCGGATTTCCTGACCTTATCATTGTATTCTACCGGCCCGTAATCCGGTACCCAATCTCTCAGCTTCTGCTCCAGGCCTTCATATTCTCCCTTTCTGATATTTGCAAGGTTTCTTCTTTCTTCTGATCTTGCCGCATCTTCATATAGATATACAGGGATGCCCAGTTTCTCGCCAACGTCTCTTCCCAGCTCGTCTGCTAATTTTACACACTCTTCCCTTGTTGCATTGGTAACAGGTATTATTGGGCAGACGTCAGTAGCGCCTATTCTCGGATGCTCTCCCTTTTGCCGTGACATGTCTATAAGTTCCGACGCAGTGGATATTGCATTAAATGCCGCTTCTCTTACACCGGAAGGCTCCCCGGCAAAGGTTATTACTGTCCTGTTGTAGTCCTTGTCAGGTTCTACATTCAAGAGCTTGACATTTTGGGTTGATTTTACAGCTGATGCAATCTTATCTATAATATCTAAATTTCGGCCTTCACTGAAGTTTGGTACACATTCGATGATTTTTTTATCTGTATTAATCATTATATTTTAATATGTATGGGCGTATAGCAATACGCCCTACTATTTTACTTAACGGGGTCATATCCCGATCCGCCAAAAGGGTGGCATCTCAGGACTCTCCAGATACCCTTCAATATCCCTACTACAATACCTCTCTTTTCAATTGATTCAA
>JBHHYW010000398.1:0-3190 GCA_046757745.1 Candidatus Scalindua sp. | reverse complement strand
AAGGATTTTTCATCAATTACAGAATTAGAAGATTGTTTACGGTCGATAACAACCAAACACAGTGTTGGCTTTGGCAAATTGGCACAACCGATAAGGGTTGCGATCATAGGCAAAAGTGCAAGCGCTGGAATCTTTGAAACTTTAGAACTGTTAGGTAAAAAAAAGACACTAAAACGACTAAAATATACAATAAATACCTTTTTGTAAAATTTAAATGACAGTCAGGGCCTTCATTGCAATAGAAATTGATAACGGGATTAAAGACAGGCTATCAGAATACCTGAATCAGTTAAAGAAAACAGGCGCTTCTGCTAAGTGGGTTGCTCCTGAAAACATTCACTTGACTCTGAAATTTATTGGATATATAGAGGAGGAAGCTCTCCCGGACTTGAATAAAATCATTAGTGATGCCGTCTCTTGTCTGGGGCCATTCAGTATTAGCATAGAAAATGTTGGTGTATTCCCAAATTTTAAGAAACCGCGTGTAGTTTTTGTTTGTGTACAGGACAAAGGAAATAATCTTTTGAATATCTATGAAAGGCTCGACAAGGGTATTGAAAAACTTGGAATAAAAAGGGAATCCAAAAAGTATGTCGGACATATTACACTTGGACGAATCAAATCACAGAAAAATATATCCAAACTTACAAGTGTTTTAAATTCTGGAACAAAATGTTCCTTTGGCCTTGAAAAGGTAAGTTATATCTCTTTGATACAAAGCAAGCTAACTCCTACAGGGCCAATTTATACGAAATTAAACAATTTTATGTTAAATTAAAATGAAAAAAGGGAAACTCAAATATTCTTTAGACCACAACTGGGTTGAGCTTAAGAGAAAAGTTGTAACAATTGGTGTAACTGATTATTTTATAGATGAACTTGGCGACCCAATAGACCTTTGCTTGCCAAAAGTAAACGAGGATGTTCTTCTTGGTATTTCTTATGGTGAAATAGAATCCGTTAATGTTCTTCGTGATTTAATAGCGCCTTTAAGTGGTGAGATTGTAAAGGTAAACTCAGACCTGGCTACCACTTTAAGGGTATTGCAGAAGAATCCATTTGATGATGGTTGGCTTATCAAGGTTAGGATAACAGACCCTGAGCAACTTGACGCCCTTATGGATGAAGATGAATATGAAGATTACAAGAAAAGTATAAGAAGAAATGGGAAAGAAGCTGTAAAGAAAAAATCAAAAGCAAAAAAAATGAAGGATAAGGCGGAGAAAAAGAAAAAACCCGAGCGGAAAAAGAAGGCAGTGAGTAAGAGTAAGAAGCGATAAATGTGCTTCATTAAGAAAAGAAATATTACTTCCATTGACAGAATGTGCTTGACTTAAAAATGCCTAACAACAAACGTTGGACTTTAGGAGATACATTTAAGGTTTTCCTGTTTTATCTCCTTATGATGCTGGTTGGAATACCTGTTTTCTTAAGAGTATCAAAACAAATATTTAGATTTGATTTAATAGAAGTCTTTGGGCAAAATACTATACTCCTTAGTATGTCTCTAGTTGTAAATATCTCGACCTGTCTTTATGTTTTCTATATTATTCGAGTAGGATATGGTTTGCCTTTAACATCATTAGGTTTTACAGTTCACAACTGGAAACGTGATGTGAAGATTGGCCTTAAATATTATCTGGCAGTTCTTCCTGTTATAATTCTAGCCGGCTTTGTAGTAGATTTCGTTCTAAGAATATTTGGCATAGTGCCTGAACAGCAGGATATTATTAATAAAATCCTGAACGAGGATTCGTTCGGGGTTCTTGCTTTCATGTTATTCTTTGGCATATTAGCCGCGCCTGTTGTTGAGGAGCTTCTTTTCAGGGGATTTCTTCAGCCTGCCGTTAGGATTACTTTCGGCAAGCTAAAAGCCATCTTAATTAGTGGATTCCTGTTTACTTTGGTACATTTAAATGTCCATGTGTTTCTGCAAATATTGATCCTGGGACTTCTGTTAGCTTATCTATTTGAGAAGACTCAATCGTTAATAGCGCCAATAACTGTCCATATCTGCCACAATACTGCTACATTAGCTTTTTTGATCTCTTTTAAACACATTCTGAAAAGTCATGTTTAAGGGTATTGATGAACAACTGAATATTATTAAACGCGGAGTTGTAGAAATCGTCCGCGAAGAAGAACTCATCGAGAAACTGCAGAGGTCTATAAAGACCAAAACCCCCCTGCGAGCTAAATTAGGCCTTGACCCTACCGCGCCAGACATCCATATCGGGAATGCCGTTCCGATACACAAGCTGCGTAATTTCCAGGAACTTGGCCATACGGCAGTATTAATAATTGGAGACTATACTGCAATAGTAGGCGATCCATCTGGTGTGAATAGGACGCGGCCCCAGCTTTCACACAAAGACATAATGAAAAATACTAGAACGTACTTAGATCAAATAGGAAAGATACTGGATATAGACAAGACTGAGATCCGTTATAATAGTGAATGGTTCAAGAAGATGGAATTTACCGATGTAATTACATTAGCCTCCAAGATGACAGTTGCCAGAATGATGGAGAGGGATGATTTCTCGAAAAGATATAGTTCCGGAGTTCCAATAAGCCTCCATGAATTTATTTATCCATTAATGCAGGGATATGATTCAATAATGGTAAGAAGTGATATAGAAATCGGCGGTACAGATCAGATATTCAGTCTGCTTGTTGGCCGTGATCTCCAGAGGGATAAAAACTTAGAGCCTCAGGTAGCGCTCACTACTCCATTGCTTGAGGGAATCGATGGGAACAAGAAAATGAGTAAAAGCCTGGGCAATTATATTGGCATATATGAAGATCCAAAAGAAGTCTTTGGTAAAACGATGAGAATTGATGACGATCTTATGCCTAAGTATTTTGAGCTGGCAACTGACATGACTAGGGAAGAAATAGATATTACATTAAAGGGGCATCCGCGTCAGGCAAAGATTGTATTGGGGAAGGCTATTGTAAGCCGGTATTACAATGAGGAAATAGCCGGGGAAGTGGCGGAAGAATTCGACAGAATTTTTAAGGAACACAAACTTCCGGACAACATCGGTAAGTTAGATATAAAACTTCCATCATTAGAATCAGGTGCGTTAATGAACACAACTTATAAAATATGGTTAGTAAAATTATTGGTTGATCATGGCTTCGCATCTACTAACGGAGAAGCAAGGAGGTTGATTTCTCAAGGAGG
>JBHHYW010000397.1:0-3205 GCA_046757745.1 Candidatus Scalindua sp. | reverse complement strand
ACAAGAGCACAGAATATCTGAGTGATAAGCGGGCCATACTTACGTATGAAATTCCACTTGGAGAAATTATCTTTGATTTCTATGATAAATTAAAATCTATGACGAGAGGGTTTGCTACGCTGGACTATGAGCTCATTGGATACAAGCCTGAGAACCTTGTAAAATTGGATATACTGGTTGCAGGGAAGAAAGTAGATGCTCTTTCATGTATAGTTCACCGAAAGAAGGCTGAGGCTAAGGGTAGAAAGTTGGTACAAAATTTAAAGAAAGACATTTCCCGGCATATGTTTGAGATTCCACTCCAGGCAGCTATTGGTGGCAGAGTTATTGCGAGAGAAACAATACGTCAGATGTCAAAAAATGTTACAGCGAAATGTTATGGAGGTGATGTGACCAGAAAACGAAAGCTTCTTGAGAAACAGAAAGAAGGAAAAAAGAGAATGAAGAATGTCGGAAGTGTTGAGATTCCACAAAGTGCATTTTTATCAGTATTGTCGACAGGTAAATGAAGAATAATGCAGGTGCAAGTTTTAAATATTGTTATAGTATTATAAAAATCTAACAGGCTGACAAATCATTTATTAACCGAGCTAATATGAGCAAAACAAAACAAAAAGATATTAATGGAAAGAAGAAAGACAAAAATAATAAGGGATTTATTCGTGAAAATCTCGAATCGATTATTATTGCTGTGGCATTGGCATTTGTGTTAAGGATGTTTGTGGTAGAGGCATTTAAAATTCCAACAGGATCAATGGCGCCAACACTGTTGGGTCAACACAAGTCTGTTAAGTGTCCTAATTGTGGCTGGAGGTTTAAATGTAATCACGGCATAAACTATGTGAAGTGTTCGAATTGTTTTTATAAGATACGCATATCTGATTACAGAAAAAGAGGGGGTAACAGGATTCTCGTGAATAAGTTTATTTACGATTTTGGCAAACCTAAGAGATGGGATGTTACAGTATTTAAGTACCCATTTAATGAAGTTACATGCATGTCATGCGGCTTCTCTTCAAGCCAATCAATGTTGTGTGAAAAATGCACTAATGCTGTGAAGAGGGAAAATTACTTTAAGGCTAAGATTAATAGTATAAAAGGCTCTTTTGGCGTTGGTCAATACCACAAGGTAGTATGCGAGTCATGTGATAAAGTAGATGCTATTCTTTGTAATTCCTGTGGTTCTACAAATGTTCATGTTGTTCGCAAAAATTATATAAAACGCTTGATTGGCCTGCCGGACGAAAAACTTCAGATTTTGAATGGTGACATTTATATTAACGACAAAATAGAGAGAAAGCCGGAAAAGGTTCAGGAAGCGCTTTGGGTGCAGGTTTTTGATAGTAATTATCCGGCAAAACAGGAAATAGTCAAGAATTGGAAGGTGGAAGATGAATTCTGGGATATCGGTACAAAGCAGTTAGAACTACACCTACCAGAGGGAACAGAACAGAAATCTTATATATCGTTTAAAAGAAAAGTTACTGATTACAATGTTTACAACGGTGAAATTACAGATGCAATAAATGGCGACATTATGATAAATTTTGATGCTTCAGTCTCAGGGAATGATGGAGGCATTTCTGTCATACTACAGGAGAATCAGAAAACAATTGAGGCATTTGTCAGTACCGTGGCAGGGAATAAAAAATCGTATTTAAAAGTATCAGGTTTGATAGTTAAAAGTAACAATGAAGTCTTTGTAGAGCCAGGAAAAGAATATAATATAGGATTTTCAAATGTTGATAATAAAATTATTTTGAAACTTAATGATTCCGTAGTTTTCTCGTATATATATGATACTGATTTAACATCGTTTAAAGGTTATACTAAATTCAGTGAGTTAAAGTTTGGTGGGAAAAGTATTTCTGCAGTATTTAAGAATATCTCAATCTTCAGAGATATTTATTATACAAATGTCGGAGAATGGGGAACACTTAAACCTATTGATATAGGTAATAATGAATATTTCTTTCTTGGTGATAATAGTAGAAATAGTAATGATAGCAGGTTCTGGAAAACAGTTCCAGAGAGTAATATGGTGGGGAAGGCTTTTATGGTATTCTGGCCGCCTAGTACAATTAAATATGTCAGGTAGAACACTATAGGGCTGAAAGATGAAACTCATACAGGCTGTTGAAATAACTAAGAATTATGGCAAAAAAGTTGCTGTAAACCGTATCAATTTCGAGGTGCATTCCGGGGAAATTGCAGGTCTTCTTGGGCAAAATGGCGCTGGGAAAAGTACGGCGTTTTCAATGGTGATTGGTATGATTAAGCCTGATCATGGGAAAGTTTTCTTTCGTGGTGAAGATGTCACAGAAATGCCAATATACATGCGAGCAAGGTTGGGAATGGGATACCTTTCTCAAGAACCATCAATATTTCAACGTTTAACTGTTGAAGAAAATGTTTTAGCAGTGTTAGAGACAATTAAATTTAACTACAGAGAAAGAATTAAAAAACTGAACCAGGTTTTAGGAGAATTAGGGTTAACACATTTATCAAAGAAAATGGCATTTACACTATCAGGCGGTGAAAGGAGGCGGCTTGAGATTGCAAGAGCAATGGCAACTTCGCCATCACTAATTCTTCTGGATGAACCATTTTCATTTATTGATCCAATAGCTGTTGCAGAGATTCAGGACATAGTCTTAAGCCTGAAAGAAAGCGGTATTGGGATATTATTAACAGACCATAATGTGAGGGAAGCATTAAGTATAACTGATCATTCTTATATTATGAGTGACGGAAATATTATAACTAGCGGGACGACACAGAAGTTGCTTGATGATCCACTTGCAAGGAAATCATATTTCGGAGAAAATTTTCTAAGTAGTGATATAAGATCCAAGAATTCCTTTAGTATCTACGAAGATAATGGGAAAGAACAGGGAAGTGCAGATAAGAAAAAAGGGAGCATGAAGAAGAGTTTAAATAAGTCTTGAGGTATTATGATGGCAGGCGATATTGGTAAGATAATTATTTTTATTGGCCTCTTGCTGGTTGTAATTGGAATGGTTTGCATGATGGGGAACAAGTTGCCATTCATTGGCAAACTACCTGGCGACATAGCAATTGAGAGGAAAAATTACAGTTTCTTTTTTCCCGTTACAACATGTATTATTATCAGCATAATATTGTCCTTTCTTTTATGGCTTTTTAATAAAAGATAAATATATCTACAAGCGTTACAGCCATCAAA
>JBHHYW010000396.1:0-3210 GCA_046757745.1 Candidatus Scalindua sp. | reverse complement strand
ACTGACGATCGGATTAGAAGGCGTCTTTAACGCTTCATTTTCGTACAAAAACTAAATAACTGATACGAGAAAAAACGTTTAACTATTTATCTTGTGGAGAGAGAATATTGACAGGAAAAATACAACGCCTTCCTTATCCAACAGGAATCATACTTGATATTCATAATTATTGTAATGCGAGGTGTATTATATGTCCATACACAAAGCTACAGAAGAAAATACCACACGGAGTAATGTCCTGGGAACTATATACCAAGATTATCAATGATTATCATCATCTTATGGAACAATACACTTTCCAGGGAAAGCTAACTTATTGCCAGATGGGTGAACCTTTCGTAATAAAGGATATCAGTAAATGGGTAAAGTATGCGATTGATAGAAATATTGAAGTTTATTTCAATACGAATGCCTCATTGCTGACACCATCTGTTGTCGATTCTTTGATAGATGCCGGTTATCATGGTCTCTTCAATATAAGTTTTTTTGGGATTACCAAGAAAATATATGAAGATATTATGGGGTTAAATTATGACAATACGATTAATAATATAGAGTATCTCTTAAAAAATTATCCAAGAAAGCAAATTTTAATTAATGCAGTTAATTATCATTGGCCAAAAGGAGAAAAACAAAAGGTATTAAAATACTGGAGAGAAAGAAACGTACAAGTCACGGTAAGTAAGCCGCTTTCAAGGAGCGGATTAATTAGGAATTTGGGAAAAACTACTCAAAAAAGAATTGCCGGGTGTGGGACAGAAAGGGTATTATTTGAAATAGTTGTATCTTTCGATGGCAAGGCTCTGTTATGTTGTCATGATATGGCAAGAGAGGTTATTCTTGGGGACCTGAAAAATTCTACGATTTATGAGGTGTGGAATGGAAAAAAATTCCAGGACATTTTGAATGCAATTTATACGGGAAAGAATTTATCACCAGATTTCATATGCCTGAGATGTGAGGAAAGTGTTCCTTACTGGTCGATCAGGAGAACAGTCAAAAATCTGATGCCAGATAGGATGTTAAAGGAAATCAGAAAAAGACGAGACTATAAATGGATAGTATCGAAGAAAACTTAAGTATTTTTACCATATAGACTGGAATTGCAAACAAAACATTCAATTTTCCCGCAGTTTGCTTATTAATTGAAGGAAGGGATTGGTCTTTTGAAGGAACGCCCAAAAATTACACCAGTATCAATACATGATGATGATTGGGACAGATTCCGTTCTTATTTTGAGGAGGTTGAGAACCTTCCAAGGATTGAAATTGCTGCAAAGCGGCTAAAGATTCTACGACCTAAGATATTACTCGATATCGGTTGTGGCCCTGGGCACCTGGCGAAAACTATAAAAATGTCAATATCAAAGATTGAGATTCACGGAATTGACTTTTCACCGGTTGCGGTTGAACATGCAAAGACAATCATGGATAAATGCTGGCATCTAAATCTCGACATTGAAGATATCCCAGCAAAGAGTAATTCTTATGATGCCATTGTCTGTCTTGAAGTCCTGGAACACGTTTATGATATAAACCATGTGCTTTGCGAAATGAGGCGGGTACTTAAACCGTCTGGCAGGATATTGATTTCTGTCCCTAATTTAGCCTTTTGGAGATATCGTTTGCAACTCATGCTGGGACAGGTTCCACACGATGAGGTATTAAATGAGCAACATATACGTGTTTTCAATTTAAGTACTTTGCAAGCCAGAGTTGAGCGTTCAGGTCTGAAATTGGAGCAATGCTGGGGTTATGGAGTAAGGATACAGAAGCTGGCATATCATTTTCCACAATTGTTTAGCAGTACACTCTTTGTTGAAGCAACTCGAGGAAAATAACAGAGGTTAGAAATGAATATTTGTTTCTTTGCAATAGTCACATGTGAGCATGGAATTAGGGGTGGGATGGAGATTCACGTAAGGTTACTTAGCGAAGGACTGGCAGAAAGAGGCCATAGAGTAACTATAATTTCCACCAATAATCCAAAAGGTAAAGAGTTCGAAGATATAAATGGCATAAGTATGTATTATTTAAAGAATACGATATTCGACTCTAAAAGAAGAGGATGGAAAACTGCAAGTTTAAAGAAATTTATTGAACTGGATGCAATAATTAAATTTGATATTATCTGTTCAGTATCAACGGCTATTCCAAAGGAGTTGATCTCACTAGCAGGGAAAAGAAAAATACCTGTGGTAGTTATTTCTGAAGGTCCAAGAATTTCGGTTTTACTATCGGAAATCAAACAAACATTAAGTCTTAGAAGTGGATTCAAAGATCTCATTAAAACCTTTCTGATGTTTTTCTATTATTACTTTTTTTGGGAATTATTATTTAAAGAATATGATGCAGTTATTGCCGTAAGCGAGAGGGTAGCAAAGGCTATTCAGAAATGGCATTTTGTGGACAAGGAGAAAATACACACCGTTTATAATGGAGTAGAAATAAATCTATTTTCCCCAGATCAGAGTGAGAGGGAGCGTATAAGGAGAACATTGGCCATCTCTGATGATGAAAAAGTATTGTTATTCTTCAGCTTTGTCACAAAACAAAAGGGATTACATCTGTTAATCAAGGCATTGCCGGATATTCTTAAAGAATACAGATGTATAAAGTTATTAGTTGTTGGTGAAGGAGATTATTTAATTGAAGCAAGACAATTGGTAAGACAATTAGGATTGGAAAAGGATGTAATTTTTGTAGGACATATCCCTCGTAAAGATGCACCCGATTATATTAATGCCTCGGATGTGTTTATATTGCCCACCCTCAGGCAGGAAGGGATGCCGTTTTCTCTACTAGAAGCAATGTCCTGCGGCAAACCCGTTATAGCGTCAAAAATAGGAGGTATTTCTTCTGTTGTCGATGATGGTATTGATGGATTACTGATACTACCGGGAGACGTATCCAAATTAATAGAAAAAACAATTTTTCTGCTCAACAATAAAGATTTTGCTGATAAATTGGCGGTTAACGCAAGAGAAAAAGCTGTTAAGAAATTTAGCTTGGAGAAAATGATAGATGAAACGATCAAAGTCTTTAAACTGGCAATAACAAATATAAAGAAACAGGGATAAACAACTTGCTTTTATCAGAATATGCACAAAAACAACTAAATATTTTGTGCAATTTATATTGACAGATTACACTATATATTCTAATATTCAAGTGAAGTGAAAATGTGTAATCAGATAATTAAGTTAATAC
>JBHHYW010000395.1:0-3210 GCA_046757745.1 Candidatus Scalindua sp. | reverse complement strand
GGAGGAAGAAACTATTACGAGAACTTGCTGGCACAGGATTTTGAAGGTTGTAAAGTAAACTCAATTACAGAAGGAAATCCAATATCAACCTATAATATTAACAATGAGAATAGAAAGATGGATGTCTCTTTTATTGCAGGCGCAGACTCAAAGTATTTTCCAACTGCACTCGCATCAATGTTCAGTAAATACATCCGTGAATTATTTATAAAATTATTCAATGCCTTCTGGCAGGAGAAGGTACAGGACATTAAGCCGACTGCTGGTTATCCGGAAGATGCCAGGAGGTTTTTGTCTCAGATTCATAACGTAAGAAACAAGTTGAATATCAGCGATGATATCTTGATTAGGACTAAATAGACAGCAAAGGTTTAGCCATAAGAATATGGAGTGCATCATCCGTGATGATGCATATTAAAGCAGTGACACGGTCACTGCACTCCAAAAGATAAACAGGATTTACAAAGTAATAATATAAGGAGTGTAATGTATGGGAGTTAATGTTGCAGTAGTAGGGGTTACCGGGGCTGTGGGAACTGAAATGCTCAAGGTACTTGAAAGAAAAGATTTCCCTGTTGACGAATTAAGGCCGCTTGCCTCAAGCCGTTCGGCGGGAAAGAATATAACATTCCGTGGCAAAGAGGTGTCGATACAGGAGTTGACTGCAGATTCATTTGAAGGAATAAACATCGGGCTATTTAGCGCTGGAGGCAGCATAAGCAGGGAGTTCGTGCCTTATGCGATAGAGGAAAATTGCGTTGTAGTGGATAACACCAGCGCATTCAGAATGGACGAAGGTGTACCGCTGGTTGTACCGGAAGTAAACTCAAACAGGATCTCGGAACATAATGGCATAATTGCGAATCCGAACTGTTCAACTATACAACTCGTTTTAGTTTTAAAACCGATACATGATGCCGTAAAAATCAAGAGGGTGGTAGTTTCAACCTATCAGGCAGTATCCGGAGCCGGACTAAAGGCTCTGGATGAATTAAAGAGGGAAACCAAACACATACTTTCTGATGATAATGGTGAATTTAATCGCAGTATATTTCCTCATCAGATAGCATTTAATGTCCTGCCTCAATTACCTCAGAGTGATGCCTTCTTGCCAAACGGCTATACAGATGAAGAGATGAAGATGATTAACGAAACCAGGAAAATTCTGGAGGACAGCTCCTTCCGCATAACAACCACCACCGTTAGGGTACCTGTATTCAGGGGGCACAGCGAGTCGGTCAACATAGAAACTCGGGCGCCGTTGGGCGCTGATCAAGCCAGGGACTTACTAAGCAAGGCGGAAGGCATCGTGGTCATTGATGATCCGTCAAAGCAGTTATATCCACTGGCAACTGATGCCGCCGGTAAAGACGAGACCTTAGTCGGAAGAATAAGGGAAGACTATTCTGTTGAGAACGGATTGAACATGTGGGTCGTGAGCGATAACCTGCTGAAAGGCGCAGCCTTGAACGCAGTTCAAATTGCTGAAAAGTTAATATAATCATTTACTACGGTATGTGAGGGTATATCGCTATCTGCCAGACTAACATTGTTCGGGTGGCTACGTTCCTGCTAACACTAATCACTTACCTTTTTCACAAATTTAACATGTTTTTAACCGTAATTATCATGATTATCTTCTTTCTCTGTACCAGTACTATTGCTTCCGGACAACCTCCACAAGATTCTTTTCCCATAACGTCCTTCACCGAAGTAGAACTGTCCAAGGGAGAACCAATAGGCTGGAAGACCCATAAGGGTATTTGCAGAGAGATTAGGAACAGAACTATACCCAGGCTGATACAGGTAGAAGGTAGGAACATGCTCTACATTAATGCCTATGACAGCGGTTCCATCATCTTTAAGCCTGTACACCTTAGTTCCGAAGAATATCCCTTTTTAAGCTGGAGATGGAAGATCTCTAATATCCTTCCAGACAGCAGAGAGAAGGAAGTTGGCGGGGATGATTATCCTGCTGCAGTATGTATAGTTTACAGTAAATCGTGGTTTTCTCTATTATTAGGGAAATATAAGATATTAATCTACGCATATGGGAATAATGTCCGGGTGGGAGAACGTTACAAAAGTCCCTGTGAGGCCAGGGTGAGGTTTATAATTGTCCAGAGTGGAGACAAAGATACAGGTAAGTGGTTAAGTTATAAGGTAAACCACTACGAAGACTATGTCCGGGAGTTTGGAGAAGAACCGCCTGAGGTTACTTATGTAGGGCTTCAGTCCAATGCAGACCGGTCTCACGGAAAAGTAGAGGCATGGTATACCGACATTGCATTGAACAGGAACAAATAGGTGGAAAAATAAAATAAGGAGAATGCCGGGTATCTTTTTTAAATTTCTACCCATGCCATTCTCCTTATCAAATTTTATGCTTTATCCCGCAAGTCCTGCAAGAAATTAATCTTCGATAGCTATACATTCAACAGGGCATTCCTCGGCTGCCTGTCTACAGGTTTCCTCTGCTTCGCCGGGAACGGAATCACCTTTTACGACAGCTATATCATCTTCCATCTCAAAAACCTCCGGACATGTTTGCGTACAAAGTTCACAACCGGTACATTCATCAGCATCGACTGTTGCCTTCATTACTTCCTCCTTTAATAAAAAAATATTAACACTGTTTCGTTACTAACAAAACCCAACACGGATCCTTGATCCTTAAACAATCATATTAGAATAAGGAATGTTTAGTCGTTTTAATATAAATAATCCTCACTAATTGTCAAGTTTTTTATACAGGAAAAATTATTAAAATCCGGAAGTGTTATTCAGTAATAAAATCCTGGATAAGTAGTTGTTCTGCCATTACATAAGGGAATGCGGGAAAGAGTTTAAGCAGTTTTTTCTTGACAATAATTTTCCTGTCATTATATTTACCCTTGTGCCATTTTAATATGATTACTGTACATTGAAAATTAAGATCCGTTTATGGGTGTTCGCTAACAGCATCTCGCTGGTAGCGACATAATAGGGAAGTCCCTTAAAAGGGCACGGACCCGCCGCTGTAATCGGCTACTAAGACTGCATTTCACAGCTTATTCGTGATAACAGGCCACTTCACCCGGCTTTGACCGGGGTGGGAAGGCGCAGTCATTAGGATGACCCGATAGTCAGAAGACCTGCCCGTAGACGCTTCACATTAACTCTTCGAAGGTAAAGAAGGTGAAGGAACGATACGTCTTTTATCACATAACA
>JBHHYW010000394.1:0-3227 GCA_046757745.1 Candidatus Scalindua sp. | reverse complement strand
AAAGGTAGTAAATCAGAGACAAAGAGATTATATTAAAGCCCTCGTTCTGTCCCTGTGGGACTGCAAGGTTTCTTTATTTCCATATAGCGTGTTTATAGTTTTCACGAATTGTTTCATCCTTAGTAGCAATCTTTGTCGAGCGAATACTCGCCTGTGCCACAATAATCCGATCAAAAGGGTCTCGTGTCCATTTTTGCTTTATTGCATTTTCAATTACGTCATTAAATGGGTGTTCACAAGTCTTAAGCCCAATTTTCTTTTCAAGATCAAATAATACATCTGTTGCTTTTTTTGAAACTCGTCCAACCTCAAATAGATATTGAAGTTCTACTGCAACAATAGGTGATATTAAAAGGTCCTCTCTGGAAATCACCTTCTGTACATAGTTTGGGAATAGATCAATTCTGCCTGCATATAACCACGCGACAACATGTGTATCAAGATAAATCATGAGGTTTCCACTCTTTTGACCAATCTAAATGAACAATTTCATCAGGAGTGCTTTTTAAATATGGTCTTTTTATAAGATTATCCAGTTTGTTTACCGGTTCTACCGGTAATATTTTTAATTTATGGCCATTACGTTCGATTTCTACTGGTATGCCGGTTCTTGCAATTTCGTCCAGAATGCGGTAAACGTTCTCTCTTAATTTAGATGCCGTTATGATCTTCTTCCTTTTTTTCATGCAGCGAAGATAGCATTAATACGTACGTGTGTCAATATAATTACGTACGTACGATCTTATTTTTTCGGCAAAACAATCCCTATGGAGTGAGAGGCCGGTCATGTGCAGGTAGCTTAAAAAAACTATTTTTATATTTTGGATTAACCATGTATATGTTTTCTAAGATATTTGAATCTGCGTGTCAACCTGCCGTTTTGTGTGACTACTGCGTTTCGAATGACATCAGGCAGTGCGTGATGGTTGGTAACATCAGTAATTCCATGTACCGCTATTTGATACACAAAGTCGCGGACTTGACCGGCAAATTCTATTGAGGATTCTTTAGGAAATTCACATGGTAAATTGTCAACGGCCATAACGGCAATCCCGATATCGGACAAATTATTGCTGATTTTCCTTGAAACAGGGTCATAAACGAAAGCGGGTTCTGATGAAGATGTCACTCTTTTCGTAATCTCTATTGTTCCCTTAATATCACACGATAGATCGCCAATTACAGATAAACGGAAACCGGGCTTAGTACGGTAAAGTTTCCGCAGCATTGTCTCCGATAGCAGTCGCGGATAACGTTTATCCCAGTAACTGGCATTAACGATTATATTGAGAAGTGGCAGATGTCTTTCCAAATTTGATTCAAATCCATCCGGATATTTAAGATATTCTTCAAAATAAAAGTTGTCTCCCTTTTTAGACCTGAGTTTTTCCTCGCGCAGGAAAACCAGTTTGTAAATTGTCTTTTTATGGGAAGCGCGGCTTCTGGCCAGAATATTTATATCTCTGGGATGTATATCAACAGCGCCCAGGTGTTCAAGCACTTCCTGCGCGCCTCTTGAGACATTCCCATGTCCCAGGATTCCAATCACGAAAGGAGTAATGTTTTTGTCTAAACCCTTTCTTCGTATTTTGTCTGCCACTTGATCAAGAGTTTTTCTGGCAGAAACATAACTGCCATATTGAACTGCACTTTTTAAATCTGAGAATGGATTAGAAATTCCCTGTAGTATTGATTTCCTGCCAAACACATGCAGCGTATCAATCATTCCGCATATACCTGCATATCTCCCAAAATAAACCAGTCTCTCTCCAAGAGAACCCGTTATGTGTTCATAATCAATGAGGGTGATTTTTCTTTTAAGAAATGCGGCGAGGAGGTCCTGGTTATATTCCTGTCCCTTGGTGCTGTGAGAGAATACCATATAAACACTATCAGGCATTAGTGTGTCAATAGGAGGTTCTTTTATACCGATAAGGAGATTTGCGTTTTGAAACTTTGTAACAATTCTGGCTCCGGAACGTTTATATTGATAGTCCTTATAGATGCGGAGCGGGCTGGATGCTACTTCTACCTGAATCCTCCTCTTTATCAGCCACGAAACGTCTTTTGGAGTTAATGGAGTTCTGCGCTCCCACTCGTTTTTAGATTCAGGCAGAATTCCAACTACAAGATTATTTCTCATAATGTCTTTTTTGTGTATTTATTTGATAGTTTAGTCAATCGTTTACTGATCTTCTTTGTGGCAAAGATTACGGTTTTTGTATTGCCATTAAATTTATTTTAAATGTGGTAATAAAAATTGTTCATGAGGTGGATTGTGCAATGAAAGCGGTGATTTCATCTAATATTTCATGAAATTGAGGAGCTAAAGTATTTATCAATACTTTATGATGTAACTATTGATGATATAGAATAGATTCTTCTATTTCCTTGTTAAGAGTAGAAATCATTTAATCAGGGGTTTTAAAGCATTTTTGATATTTGTCCAGCTCGAAAGGAGTTTATAAAAGGCATAGCAATCGAAAAAATCTTGTTTATCGCCTACTTCACCATTTTCAAACTTCTTCAGAAAGGATGTAGTCGTCATCTTGTATTTATTCTCCAGTGCCTTTATTTTCTTTTATAAAAACTTATAGTCCTGGAAGAGATCTTATACTCTCTTTCAAGAGACTCTTTTATTTCTGTAGTAATAGTCATATTATTACACCTCCCTATCAGAATATAACGCAAAAAACACTAGATTGTCAAAAGGAAAATATTGAATACTTGATGTCATGTAGATATCCTGTGAATATTAGTTATTCAACACCTTTCTCACGAGCCCATCGTATTCATCAAGTTTCTTTCTTGCTTTTTCACAGCTAATTTGTAGCTTGTACATGATGATGGCTGTTTTTATACATTTTCATCACTCACAATTAAACCATCACGCAGTCGAATGATACGATTGGTCTGTTTGGCAATACATTCTTCATGAGTTACTAAAATAATTGTGTTGCCCTGTTCGTACAGCTTCTGCATGATTTCTATGATCTCTTCACCGGTCTTACTGTCAAGATTTCCGGTAGGTTCATCGGCCAGAATCAAAGATGGTTTGTTTATCAGGGCTCTGGCAATGGCAACTCTTTGACGCTCCCCTCCGGATAACTCATTTGGTTTGTGCATCATGCGGTCTTTCAGGCCAACTCGTTCTAATACATCCATGGCTAATTGTTTTCTTTTGAAGGATGGCATGCCGGAATAGATCAATGGCAGTTCGACATTAT
>JBHHYW010000393.1:0-3231 GCA_046757745.1 Candidatus Scalindua sp. | reverse complement strand
CCGTATGGTTTATCATCCACACACCTGTGCTTATCATTTGAAAAATCTCTGATATTGTGCAGGTGGAAGTTCACAAGCTCCTTTTCACTTGCAATCTTCATGATGCTTTCACCCAACACATTATGAAACATCTCAGGAAATAATGTTAAGATATCTATTCGCATAGCATAAATAAGCCTTCGGCGACTTCTTTACCACACGTAAGGGCGTATTGCCATACGCCCCTACATTATTTGTGTCAATATTGAAATTCCTATAAATTAAATTAATTTTTTACAGCTATTTTATTCTTTTTGAGAATGCTGGCTACTGTTTCGGTTGGTTGAGCGCCTACGCTAAGCCAGTATTCGATCCTCTCTCTCTTTAATACTACCTTTTTTGATTCATCTTTTTCCATTGGATCATACGTTCCCAACTGTTCGATACTTCTTCCATCGCGCTCTTCCCGAGCATCAAAGGCGCAAATCCTGAAAAAAGCCCTGTTTCTCCGCCCCATTCTCTTTAATCTTATTTTTACCATTAAACCTTCTCCTTATCTCGATTTAAGTATTAATATTATTATTGTACTGTTTGTGCTTATCTTCTCTTTTTTCTTTTTACTTTTTTACGCTTACTCCTGATCTTTCCGGGAATCTTCATTGCCTCTGGTGTCATCGCATTTGTTGGAAAGCTTTTTGGGTCTGCACCACTTAGAGTCCTGAACATCTTCTTCATTTGTTTAAACTGCTTTAGTAACTGACTGATATCCTGAGAGTTAGTGCCGCTTCCATGAGATATTCTATGCCTCCTGCTGCCTTCAATCTTTTCCGGGTTCATTCGTTCTTCCAGCGTCATCGAACGAATAATGGCTTCAACTCTTTTCATTTGATTTTCATCAATATCCATCCCCTTCATCTTTTTGCCTACTCCAGGTATCATGCCAAGTATGTCCTTCATTGGTCCCATCTTTCTTACCTGCTGTAATTGGCTGAGAAAATCTTCAAGTGTTAGTGTATTTGCTCTAATCTTTTTTTCTAATTTTACAGCCTCTTCCTCGTCTATAACCTGCTGGGCCTTTTCAACCAGAGATACAACGTCCCCCATTCCCAGGATCCTGGAAGCCATTCTATCCGGGTGAAATTCTTCAAGTTTATCAAGTTTCTCGCCAATTCCTACAAACTTTATAGGCTTACCAGTAACTGCCTTAATAGATAATGCGGCCCCTCCTCTGGTGTCTCCATCTAATTTTGTTAAAATCACACCATCAAAATCCAGTTGTGAGTTGAATTCCCTGGCACTGTTAACAGCATCCTGGCCGGTCATAGAATCACAAACAAAGAATATCTGAGTCGGCTTTATCTTGCTCTTAATCTGTGCCAACTCCAGCATCAACTCTTCATCAACATGCAATCTGCCAGCAGTATCAAGAATAACTACATTATGGTTGTCAAGGAAGGCACGTTTCATTGCCCATTTACATATCTTAACTGGATTAGAATTTTTCTCAGAATAGACAGGAACATTAAGCTGCTTCCCGATAACCTTCAATTGTTCAATTGCTGCCGGCCTCTGCACATCTGCGGCTACAAGCATAGGACTTTTTCCCTTTGATAAAATCATATTTGCAAGTTTGCCAGCCGTTGTAGTTTTTCCGCTTCCCTGTAAACCTGCGAGCATAATTACTGTAATATCCCCGTCCACATACTTTATAGTGGAATCAACCGGACCCATAAGATGTACCATCTCGGATTGTACAATCTTTACTATTTGCTGTCCAGGTTTGACACTTTTGAGAACCTCCTCTCCAACTGCTTTCTCTGTAACTCTCTGTATAAAATCCTTTACGACCTTGTAGTTTGTATCTGCTTCGAGAAGCGCAACCCTGACTTCACGCAAGCCATCATTTATGTTTTGCTCTGTCAGCCTTCCCCTTCCGCTTAATTTATTAAATATTGTTTCGAAACTGTCAGTAATCGATTCAAACATTTCTTACCTTTTCGTTAATTCTTTAATGTGTTTTCCAGCCATATCGTCCCGACCGGTTCATTGGCAGAACATTTTAAGGCAAATACCACGGCATTTTTTCAAATGTTATAAGTTAATATAAATTGAACAAATATTCAATTTAAATATCGTGGTAGGGGTTCAAAATCTTGAACACGTACAACAAATCTTGTCTGCCGGTCCCGGTTTGCCCCCCTACTCCTTTTCCCGCCATATCTTTGCGCCCAGTCTTGCCAGGCGATCTTCCAGCTTTTCGTACCCTCTATCAATATGATAAAGCCTTCTAATCTCTGTAATACCTTTGGCAACCAGCCCGGCAACTACCAGTGAGGCGCTTGCTCTTAAATCGGAAGCCATTACAGTTGTCCCCGAAAGCGAGGTTACACCCTTAATAAATGCAATAGCATCGTCATTCCTGATATTTGCACCCATTCTGTTAAGTTCTGCAACATGCATAAACCTGTGTGGGAATATCCGCTCTGTTATAATACTTGTACCATTTGCAACACTCATTAATGCAGTGAATTGCGCCTGCATGTCAGTAGGCATACCGGGATACGGCAATGTCGTAATGTTTGCAGGTTTGATGTGTCCATCACTTTTAACTGTATACTCTCCATTTTCTGCCTCGTCAAATTCTTCCTTATCAGCAGAAACCTGAATATCAACGCCCATTTCCCGTAATTTATTAACAACTACAGCCAGATGACTGGAGATACCATTCTCCAATACTATGCTGCCTCCTGTTATGGCTCCTGCAATCATGATGGTTCCTGCTTCGATTCTGTCAGGAATTATCTCATATTCAATCCCGTTCAACTCGTCAACGCCTTCTATAATAAGGTTCTTTTCGCCGATTCCACTTATGTCGGCTCCAGCTTTATTGAGAAAGTTAGCCAGATCCTGCACTTCTGGTTCACAGGCAGCATTTTCTATAATAGTCCTTCCTTCTCCAAGAACGGCAGCCATCATAACATTACAGGTGCCCAAAACTGTGGAACCATACGGACCTCCCAGATCAACAACGCTACCTTTCAGCTTTTTTCCTGTCGCAATGACATATCCATCCTTTACGTCAACCTGAGCGCCAAGAGATTCAATGCCTTTTATATGAATATCTATGGGCCTGGAACCAATTGAACATCCTCCCGGAATAGATACCCTTGCCATACCTCGCTTTCCAAGCAAAGGGCCAAGGACACATATTGACGCCCTCATAGTTCTGACAAGATCGTACGGGGCCGTTAT
>JBHHYW010000392.1:0-3238 GCA_046757745.1 Candidatus Scalindua sp. | reverse complement strand
GACGTAATCCCTCTCGTTGATACAGAATATTATCCGGCAGTACATAAGGCATTGGCCAATGCAAAAAAGTCCGTATTGTGTGTTATGTACATGGCAAAACTGGACCCAAGGCATACGGGCGGTGATGAGTATCAACTTGTTGTTGATCTCATAAATGCACATAAGAGGGGCGTGAAGGTTCAGGTAATTTTTGACCAGAATGTTAAATTCTGGGAAAAAGGCAAAAAACGCAATGTAATAGAAAAAAAGAGTGAATACGCATATAAACTGCTTTTAAGAAATGATGTTCCTGTCTTTTACGATAACAAAAACAGAGTGACTCATAACAAGGTGCTGATTATTGACAGGTACATAACAATCATCGGAAGTACAAACTGGACTTACAGTGCATTGAGAAAAAACCATGAAGCGTCTGTAATGATAAAGTCCGGGAGTGTTGCTCTTGCATTTGAAGGTAAATTTAAAAAATTAGAGAAAAAACGTTAGCTAAATAGTGTATAAATAATAACATAAAAATATCTTGCATTAACAAATATGCTTTGTTATAAAGAAGAGTTTCGCAACTTCAAAAGGCTTAAATAATATTGGAGGTACCTGTTGATCATAGCGATCGATGGGCCAGCCGGGTCTGGAAAGAGTACTGTAGCAAAAAGATTGGCTGAGCGCCTTGGATTTACGTATCTTGACAGCGGCGCCATGTACAGGGCTTTTACATGGAAAGTCGGCAGAGCAGGCATTGGTTTCAGTGATAAAGAAGGGATCTCTAAGTTATTGAATGAGACGAATATCAGGATAGACTGCTCGGAAAACGGCTTAGAGGTATTTGTAGATGGTGTTAATGTAACAAGAGAGATAAGACAGCCGTCTATAACTGAAAATATACATCATGTGTCCAGCCTGGAGTTTGTCCGGAAGAAAATGGTTAAACTCCAGAGAGACGTTGCAAGGGGAAAAGACATTGTTGCCGAAGGCAGAGATATGTGTACGGTTGTCTTCCCGGATGCAGATAAAAAAATTTACATGGATGCAGACATCAGAGAAAGAGCAAAGAGGCGTCATTCTGAGATCAAAACTTATGGTGATAAAAGCGACATAAATAATGTAGTAGAAGACTTAAACCAGAGGGATCATAGAGACTCGACAAGACAGTTCGCCCCTCTTAAAAGAGTACCTGATGCCTTTTATCTTGATACAACGAATCTGAATGCAGAGGAAGTAGTTGACATCTTGATTAAAGAGATTGAAAAAGGGCAGTAAACAGATTAAATTAAGTCCGTAATAAAAACTTTAAATTTTAAACTTATTTAGCAGTATATTAACTTTATTTTTCGGAGAAATTTTTTAATGGTCAACAAAATTATTTTAGAAGAATACGAGATTAGTCAGGAAGAAATAGAGAGAGAACTTGAGGAAATAATAGGAGGTGACAGCCTTGAAAAGATTGAGGCAGCCTTCGACACTTCAGTTAAAAAGTTCGATTTAGGAACGATTTTAAAAGGCAGGATACTGGGTGTTATAGGTAATAATGTAATATTAGACACAGGATATAAATCAGAAGGAACAATTCCACTCTCTGAATTTGACAGTGCTGAAGACGTTGAAATTGGAACTGAAATAGAGGTAATGCTGGAGTCATTTGAGGATGACACAGGTTTAATCCAGATTTCAAAACGTAAGGCAGATCGTATTCGTGGTTGGGAAAAAATAGTTGATAAGTACAAAGAAGGAGACGTAGTAACAGGTAAGGTGGTAAGAAAAATAAAAGGCGGATTGCTGGTTGATGTGGGTATTCCAATCTTTTTGCCAGCATCACAAATCGATGTTAAACCTCCCGGTGAGATTGCCGAGTATATTGGTAGTGAAGTAACGTGCAAGATATTAAAAATCGATGAGGTACAACAGAATATTATAGTATCAAGAAGAAAGCTTATAGAAGAAGAACGAAATAAACTAAAACGTGAATTCCTGAATAGTGTTGAGGTTGGGCAGATTGTGAGTGGCGTAGTTAAGAACATTGCAGACTTTGGCGCTTTTATTGATCTTGGAGGCATAGATGGGCTACTTCATATTACAGATATGAGCTGGGGGAGGATTAGTCATCCTTCAGAAATGTTAGCAATCGGTGATGAGACAGAAGTAAAGATACTTGATATTGATGAAGTAAAGGACAAGGTTTCTCTTGGATTAAAACAGAAAACAGAAAATCCATGGGCAAACGTAGAGGAAAGATATCCAATTGGTTCAAAAATTAAAGGGCAAGTAGTGAATATTATGTCGTATGGCGCTTTTGTCAAACTGGAAACCGGTATTGAAGGGTTGGTACATATTTCTGAAATGTCGTGGACAAGACGTATAAATCATCCTTCAGAAGTGGTTGCCATTGGAGACTCTGTCGAGGCCATAGTATTAAACATAAACAAGGATAAAGAAGAAATTTCCTTGAGTATTAAGCAAGTTGAGCTGAATCCATGGACAAATATAGAAGAAAAATACCAGCCTGGACACAAGATAAAGGGACGTGTCAGGAATTTGACGAATTACGGAGCCTTTATAGAAATCGATGAAGGCATAGATGGCCTTCTTCATATATCAGACATGTCATGGTCAAAGAAAGTTACACATCCTTCAGAAATAATCAAGAAAGGTGATAAGATAGAAGTTGAAATACTATCAGTTGATAAGGAGAAAAAGAGGGTATCATTAGGTATTAAGCAACTTACAGAAGATCCATGGAAAAAAGAGATACCGGAAAAATATGCTGTCGGGGATATTGTAAAAGGCAAGGTTACCAAGATGACTGATTTTGGCGCATTCATAGACATGGGTAGCGGCCTGGAAGGATTATTGCATATTTCAGAGGTATCTAGTGAAAAGATTAAAAACCTTGAAAGTGTTCTTTCCATCGGACAGGAACTGGATGTAAGGATTGTAAAGATAGAACCTGAAGCGAGAAAAATAGGTCTAAGCCTTAAAGGTGTTGAGAAGGCATCAGGACAGGAAAACCAACCTCAAGAAGAACAAACTGATACAGAAACTTCTGAAGACGCTATTGAAGAGCAGGTTGATAAAGAGAAAGTTGATGAAACAACAGAAGATGGAAATTAATAAATGGCCGGAGAAGCGGGCCATTATGCTGTGTCATCACTCTGATCATACTTAAAAGAAGATTAGCTGTAACGTCAGGGCATGAAAAAGAGTTGACAGAAAAACCCCAAAGGGTGATAAAAAAGCATGTGAA
>JBHHYW010000391.1:0-3248 GCA_046757745.1 Candidatus Scalindua sp. | reverse complement strand
CATCATTGCTGGCAAAAAAACATGGCGCAAAGAAGACTATTGTACTCACAAATGACCCTGCACTGGTACATATAATAAATCAAGTTGATGTAGACGTAGTTGTAAATCCAAGGCTGGTTACTGCGAGTTATATACTTAAGCATATAAGGAGAGGGCAGATACAATCAATAGCCAAGCTGGGTGACAGTGAGGCGGAAGCGATCGAACTGGTCGCAGAAGAGGGTTCTGAAATTGTAAAGAAACCACTCAATAAGATTCGTTTTCCCAAAAAATCCGTCCTTGGCGCTGTTGTAAGAAACAATATTATGCTTCTCCCTAAAGGTATTGATGCTATCAATCCCAGAGAGAGTGTTGTTGTGTTTACCTTGCCGGGTGATATTGAAAGGGTTCAAGCTCTTTTCAGTAATAAAAAATAGAATTCCATACTGTAAATTTTATTTTATAAAATAAATCCCCTAGTCCCCATCTATTTAAAGGGGAAAAGGGGGAGCGTGAGAATTAGTTAACCAAAACATGAACATACCTTTGGTGTTACGCACCCTGGGGAATCTCTTAATTCTTCTTTCCAGTATTTTATTCATCCCATTTGGAGTATCTCTTTTTTATGGAACAAAGGAAGAGGTATGGGCATTTGTCACATCAATCATTACATCAGGTATCATTGGTTTAGCCTTGAAATTCTCTCTAAAACCCAGGAATGAAGATATTACTATTAGAGAGGGTCTGGCGATCGTTACATTCTGGTGGGTGTCCTGTGCATTCTTTGGCGCCTTGCCTTATTGGCTTTCAGGGGTATGTGATAACTTTTGTGATTCTTATTTCGAATCAATGAGCGGGCTCACTACCACAGGCGCCTCAATTTTCGGTGATATAGAGGCTTTGCCGCATGGTATTCTTTTCTGGAGGAGCATGACACAGTGGCTTGGAGGAATGGGTATCGTTGTTTTCTTTGTCGCTGTTCTTCCGAATATTGGCGTTGGAGGACACAAACTGTTCAGCGCTGAAGCGCCTGACCTTACGACAGACAAGATAAAGCCGCGCATCGCACAGACAGCAAAGATATTGTGGATTATATATCTCTCTCTTACCACTATAGCGATTCTTCTCTTCTGGTTTGGGGGTATGGACATCTTTGATGCTTTCTGCCATGCCTTTACAACTGTATCAACAGGAGGGTTTTCTACAAAAAACCAGAGCGTTGCCGCCTTTGACAGCCTGTTTATAGAGATTGTTGTTATGATCCTTATGTTTATGTCAGCATGCAATTTCACACTTTATTATCAATTGGTAACAGGAAGAATCAGAAAAGTATTTGTAAACTCAGAACTGCGATTCTTTGCAGGTTTGATATTATGCGCTATCTGTTTAGTAACGCTTGCGCTGTTTTTCTTTGAATCATCCGCATATAATGGAGGTGTCAAAGGTAGTAAATATGAAGGCATAGGCGGGGCGCTGAGATACGCTGCATTCCAGGCTGTTTCAATAACAACCAGTACCGGTTATAGTAATGCAGATTTTGATATCTGGCCGAACTTTTGTAGATTCTTTCTCGTTCTTCTCATGTTTATCGGCGGTTGTGCGGGTTCGACTGCCGGAGGTATGAAGGTGGCAAGAATAATGCTGCTTTTTAAGTCCAGTGTAAGGGAGATGGTTCACCTGCTCAGGCCAAGGGCCATTATGCATGTTAAGCTCAGCGGTAAACCGGTCAGTGAAGATATAATCACAAACACATTAGGATTTATTGTAATACACCTTGGGCTGTTTGGCATCTTTTCTCTTATCCTGACCGTTTTTGGCACAGAGGTTATTACATCATTCAGTACAGTGGCGTCTATGATGAACAACGTCGGCCCCGCTCTGGCAGATGCAGGCGCTACCAGGAATTATGGTGAATTTGCTTATCCCTGTAAATGGGTATTGATTTTCTGCATGCTGTTGGGCAGGCTTGAAATATACACTGTTATACTTATCTTTTTGCCACTAACATGGAAAAAATAGCGGTTTAAACCGCGTCTGTTTAACGAAAAATCTGAGGAAATGCTTATGGCAGAACTTGGAAAGGTAAAGAGTGTTGCAGCATACGGGATTGAAGCTTATGTGCTGGAGATAGAGGTATATGTTACAAAGGGACAGTTACCTTCAACGGTGGTCATTGGACTGCCGGATGCTGCTGTTAAGGAGTGCAGAGACAGGGTAAAGGCTGCGCTCAAGAACTGCGGGTATCGATTTCCTGTAAAAAATATTACCATTAATCTGGCTCCTGCAGATAGAAAGAAAGAGGGGCCTTCTTTTGAATTGCCGATAGCAATGGGTTTCCTCATTGCTACAAACCAGATAAATACGGACAAGATACACGAATACGGTACAGTAGGTGAACTCGCACTGGATGGACGGGTAAGGAAAGTTAACGGCTGTCTGGCAATGGCAATGAAATGTAAAGCAGCAGGGCTGAAAGGGTTAATCCTTCCTGCCGAAAATGCACCGGAGGCAGCTATTGTGGAGGGTATAGAAGTTATCCCCGTTAAGACACTCTCTGATACTGTAGGCTTCCTGACAAATGAGTTATCTATCTCTCCTTTCACATTAAACCTTGTAGACGTTTTCAGTGATTCCTCCCATTATGAGATAGATTTTATGGATGTCAAGGGACAGGAGCATGTAAAACGTGCACTCACCGTAGCTGCCGCCGGAAACCATAATGTACTTATGATTGGCCCTCCGGGTTCTGGCAAAACTATGTTGACACAAAGGCTCCCTACCATAATGCCCATGTTAACGCTGGAAGAAGCTATTGAGACTACTGTGGTATACAGTTCGGCAGGACTTTTAGGCCCGGATCAATCCTTGATAGCCACCAGACCCTTTCGCAGTCCGCATCATACTATCAGCACTGCAGGATTGGTTGGCGGCGGCAGCTTTCCACGTCCGGGAGAAGTAAGCCTCACCCATCATGGAGTTCTCTTCCTTGATGAATTACCGGAATTTAACAGGAAGACGCTGGAGGTATTGCGTCAGCCATTAGAAACGGATGAGATTACGATTTCAAGAGCAATGAGTTCAGTAATGTTTCCGGCAGAGATAATGTTGGTAGGGGCGATGAATCCCTGTCCGTGCGGATTTAATGGTGATCCCAGGAGGGAATGTCATTGTACACCACGCCAGATTCAAAATTACATTTCCAGGATTTCAGGCCCTTTGCTTGACAGGATTGATATCCATGTTGAGGTTCCGAATGTTCAGTATAAAGA
>JBHHYW010000390.1:0-3255 GCA_046757745.1 Candidatus Scalindua sp. | reverse complement strand
CCAGTTCAATATCACGCAGTTTGTCCCATGCTCTCCATGGTTCGACATGATGACCATAGGGTTTGAAGCATTCAATAGCCCTCTGGATTTCCTGCCTTGCTTCATCGTAGCGTTTAAGCATGATCAAGGTAATAGTGAGATTACCACGGACGCGCCCCTCATTTGCCATGTCATTGATCTCTGTGTATTTCTCTGCTGATTGCCGAAAGGAAATCACTGCGTCCTCTGACCGCCCCATTTTAGCGTAAAGGTTTCCGAGCCGTCCCAGACTCATGGCCTCATCCAACGGATTCTCCTGCTGTACATTAACGGCCAGCGATTGCTGAAATGCCTGCTCTGCCTCTTCAAACTGGCCGATTTCCTCAAATACCGCACCCTGCTGCTGCAAGGCAACTGCAGCCATATTTAGCTCTCCAAGATTCTCAAATATTTCTCTGGCCTCGTTATGTGCCTTGATGGCGTCTTCGTACCGTCCTTGAGAAAAACGTACTGTCCCGAGTTGGCCTTTTCCTACTGCAATATGCCTTTCACTCTTTAATTTTTCAGCTACTTGTATGCTATCTTCATAGGCAGCTGCAGATTCTTCTAAACGGCCAAGGTCCAACAGGCACTCTCCTCTTTTAGCAAGTGATGCGGACACCATATTTCCGGCAGCATTACTATCTGCTCCACCGGCAAGTAAGCGAAAGCCATTGTGTGCCGCATTGATTGATTTAAGCGCATCTTCAATCGCGCCTCCCACTCTCAATACACGCCCAATCAGTAAATTGGCTACAGCTATATCATAATCTGCTCCCTCGTATACTCCCTCGCCTGCCTTTATACATTTATCCAACAGTATCTGCGCAACGCTTAATGCCTGTGGAAAATTCCCGGTATCCAATAATCTTTCAGCCCGTATACTCAAGGCTTCAAATCTGACATGCTCCCAACCCACTGATTTCTTCTCTTCCTCTTCCATAATCATCTTTACTTTTGCCAGGATTCGAGGTTTGTCCACTTGCATAGTTAATTGTTCAAGTATTACCGCCCTGTCCAAGGTTATCTCAGGGATTGCCTGTGCCTGTACATATTCCAGAGATTTTATCAGATTAGGCAGTTCCAGCAGTGTTAGTGAATCCGCAAGCTGTGAATTCTCAGATTGTTGCTTATACAGAAACTCACTCAACTGCCGCAAACTTTCAGCCCATCTGGCCTTGCTTGTGTCAAGTACGGTTTCATCCAATTCCTGATACAGGTAAGGACACAGGGCAGGATGAAAGCGCAGAAAACCATAAGGCATTGGTTCTGCCAAGCCAGTCTCCAGTAATTTACTAACCAGCAAATCTCTTTCTGCTTCATTTAACTTTAAGACATTTGTTATATTTGAAATACTGCTGCCTCCCTGAAACACGCCTAGAGGCTTGATTTTCTCCCGGATTTCAGGCGACAACCGGCGCAAGGAATGCTCTATACCGTCGAAAAGTGATCGTCTCTGTTTTTCAGACAGGCGTTCTCCCAATGCAACAAGTATTAGAGATATGGCTTCACTTATGCCGCCTGAATCAATCTGAATCTTTGTCCCAATCGGTTCTTTCCCAAAAAACGTACTTAATACTGCAAACTCAACACCTTCCCTAATTAATGGAATCACTTTGTAATCATCCCCTCCTTTTTTGCTTACCTCCAGCGCATATTTTGTCTCTTTCAAAACAGTGAGAGAATTTATCGTCTCGGGACCAATCACAACAATAAACGCACGGGCTTGTTCAATAGCCTGTTTTGTCTCATGTTCTAACTCATCACCAGGGGCTGACTCACGTGAATCCGTACGGATGTCCAATCCCTCTTTCTCCAAACTCTTGCACAGGGCGTTTACAAATTCACCATCATTGGTACTGTGTGATATGAAGATATAATTTTTTTTCATAATACCTTTCTTAAATTAGACATTCGGCAACTTTGACTCCTCGGCTCCGCTCGTCCGTCCGCCTAGGCGGAGAGTGACGTCATGCTGAGTAAAGTCAAAGCATTGAAATTCCTCATATGATCTAAATTAATTTATAAATTTTAAAGTATTGTACTGGTATCACACCACGAATAATGCGCCAAGTAGCACAAATAACAACACATCATATAAAATATTTTAACATCTTACCCCTCAAAAGTGGTAACTTAAAGTCGTAACTTTAATTGACATTTCCGTAATCATCATTATAATATAGGTTTACAAATTCAGAGGCTACTTCAGGTGTTTTAAGGTGGGCCGCACAAACATCAAGAGAAAAACCTCATTTTGTTGAAGATATTTACAACAAAATTGTAGAGAACATAAATAATGAGTGGAGAGATTGAAAGTCTGGATATTGACGAAATTATAGATAATACCGTTTTGAGATACGTAGGGAATACACCCTTAATAAACATCAAAACTCCCCAAAACATATCCGATAAAGTAGAAATATACGCAAAGCTCGAGTATTTTAATCCGGGAGGGTCTGTAAAAGACCGTCCGATATTGCGGATGATAAAGGAAGCAATAAAATCCGGAGAACTGACTCATGACAAGGCTATTCTGGATTCTACCTCCGGAAATGCTGGAATCGCATACTCAATGATAGGCGCTGCTCTGGGATATGAAGTGGATCTGGTTGTGCCGGGTAATGCAAGCGAAGAAAGGAAACGGAACATTAGGGCTTACGGGGCAAGGATTATCACAACTGATCCCATAAAGGGGTACGATGAAGCGATAAGAAAGGCGCACGAGATGTTAGAAGAAAATCCGGATAGATATTATATGCCGGATCAATATGCAAACAAATACAATCCGATAGCCCATTATGAAACAACAGGCAGGGAAATCCTAGAACAAACTGAGGGCAAGGTCACACACTTTATTTGCGGTATTGGCACAGGTGGCACTGTAATGGGCATTGGAAAAAGGCTAAAAGAACACAATCCGGATATAAAGATTTATGTTATTAAGCCAGAAGACTTCCCGGGAATTGAGGGGCTGAAGCCAATGGGCACAGAGTATATAAAACCAAAGATTTACAGGGAAGACTTTATAGAAGACCAAACATTTTTTATAACCTCTGAAGATGCAAGGAACACATGTAGTACCCTGGCTAGAGAAATGGGACTCTTTGTCGGGCAGTCCTCTGGTGCATTTATGAGAGGTGCATTAGAGTTAGCCGGAAAGATTAATGAAGGTATGATCGTCACTCTTTTCCCTGATACCGGCAATAGATATTTCAGTACACAATTATGGGACTA
>JBHHYW010000389.1:0-3270 GCA_046757745.1 Candidatus Scalindua sp. | reverse complement strand
TTTCTGGGTATCATTACAATAGTGGTGTTATACAGAAACTTTATAATAACTTTTGGGGGTATAAGGAAATGAAGAAATCATTGATAATCGTTTTGTTCTTAGCAATGCCAGCAAATGTATTCGCTATTGTGATTGGCGGAAGTAATCTTGGAATTTTTGGATACCCCTCCCATGATTGCACTAAACCGACTAAGCCTATCAAGCCATACTCTTTTAGTAGCCAGTGGGAAATTGATTCTTACAACGACGAAGTCGAACGTTATAATTCAGGACTTGAGCAATATATTAACTGCATACAAGAGTATGTAGATAATGTAAATAACGATATAAAAAGAATAAACGAAAAAGCTGAAGAGGCTATTGATGAGGCAAGCTATTAACCCTAACAAGGAAATGACAACTATTGTTGTAATTATTATCAATGAGGATGATGTGTGTTTTTCTGCTTCGGGCGTAATTAATCATATCAAAAAATAGTTGCCATAGTATGGATATGAACACTACAACAAGAAAGCTATCAATACTATTTGTTGTTTTATCTCTCTTTTTGTCTACTATTACTTATGCTCAACAGAGAACCATGACTACAAGGGTAATAGATGGAGATGTAATACAAGCTCTCTACGGGGGAGTGGAAAAAAGGATCAGGCTTATAGGCATAGATACGCCTGAGAGTAGAGTAAACAGGAAGGCAAAAAAAGATGCAAACATGAGCGAACAGGATATAACGACGATTATCGAAATGGGTAAAAAGGCAAAAGCGTATGTAAATGGTCTGATTAAACGTGGAGACTTGATAACGATAGAGTTTGACGTACAGAAGTGGGATAAGTATGGAAGACTGTTAGGCTATGTTTATCTATCAAATGGTAAGATGTTAAATGAGGAGATTGTAAAGGCTGGTTATGCAATGATTATGACTATACCACCTAATGTTAAATATAAGGATATGTTTTCAAGAGCGTATAAACAGGCAAAGGAAGGTAAGAGGGGATTGTGGAAATTAAATGTCCCAGATACGAACACTCATTTGAAGTAGAAGATGCCACAAAAAGGTATGGCTTCCTTTGTTCTTTATTTTCACCTGTGTAAATCCCTACCCGACGATTCGCAGACTGTGTCATAATTATAAATATGCACTCAATGTCATTCTGAACGAAGTGAAGAATCTAATGTTAACAATAGGTTACCTGCCTACCGTCAGGCAGGCAAAATCAAGATTCTTCGGCAAATGCCTCAGAGATGACATTACGACACAGCCTCTCGTGTGGCGGGTGCGGTTATGAATTTATTTGAGTAGGGTTTTTTGAATCTTGAAGTGGTATAATACGGGTGTTAACGAAGAACCCGACAAGAATGAAATTTTAACCTTTTTATGGGGAGCGGAAAAATGAATGATAACGACATGGAAAAACTTGAATTTTTTGTTGACGAATATTATATACCGGAAGTGGTTGCTTGTCTTAGTAAAATTTGCCGATTAAAGGCAGATGATTTAAGAGGGACAGACAAAGACGTTGCCACAAAATTTGAAATGTATTCAGACATATTAAATAAAGCACATGAGGAAATAGATACTGTTTCTTAACGACGGTGCCGGGTGTCGGATGTTAAGTTGTCATTAGTCATTTGTAGTTAGACATTTGTGCTAATTCGTGAAATTAATGTCCTCCTTTTTTTACCTTCATTATAGTTTTTCTCTGCGTTGAGCCATTTAACAGCCTCTCCATTATATTCATTCAAAACATCCGCTTGCAAAAATTTCGCATAATTTCAATGAACAACCGGAATTTAGCAAATATTTCGATATTTTCAGAAATCTTAAAATTTTAAATTTCTTCTGCTGTTTGCTGCTAAGTCGTAAGGATAAAACTTGTCGTAGCTTACAAATTATTATAAGCTGTAATAATTATTACAAACTAACGGTATGTATATTGCGACAGTACTCAGGCTAAGATATTAAACTCTATTTTTATAACTTTTAGGACGACAAAGCTATGGATAGAAGAAAATATATTGCTGAGTTTTTAGGGACTTTTACACTGGTATTTATTGGGGCCGGTTGCGTTTGTGCAGACAGCTATTTGGTGAAGGCCGGTTCACCGGGATTCGGGCTTTTAGGAATTGCTATTGCATTCGGCGTTGTTGTTACGGCAGTCGCTTATTCGTTAGGTTATATCTCAGGTGCACACATAAATCCTGCAGTTACTATATCCATGGTCTTGACGAACAGGATGGGTGTGGATTGTGGTCTAAAGTATATTCTCTCTCAACTTGCAGGGGCAGGATTCGCTGGATTCTTGTTAAGAGTTTTATTTCCCGAGGCTCTGTCTAGCGCATTATTGGGGACATGTGTATTAGGTGCCGGTGTCACAGTAACGCAGGCTATTCTAATGGAGGCAGTAATAACGTTCTTACTGGTATTTGTTGTGTATGCTACAGTAATAGACAAGAGAGCGAATCCAAGATTAGCAGGGTTTGCGATAGGATTTGTCGTTTTATTTGGTGTAATGGTTGGTGGGCCAATAAGCGGTGGCTCCTTAAACCCGGCACGTGTGTTTGGACCTGCACTTGCTTCGGGACATTTTGCTAATCATTATGTATGGTGGATTGGACCTATTTTGGGTGGTGTTGTTGCAGGATATGTTTATGAATATTTATTTGCTGAGAAAAGAGAAGAACTATTGTTCAAAAAGCCATTGGAAATAACCAGAAGTTTACTGAGAGGATCACAGAAGATAAAGGAACTCGTAGGGAAACGTATCTCGTCATTACATATTAAACCACAACATTAATTTGTGATTAACTAATTCAGGAATTTAGGTATTGGGGAGGGCTCCCGCCTATAACAAACTGACGGACAGGCAGGCATTCTTTAATTCCCTGGCCCAGACCGTAGTGTAGGCGTCAATACTTAAATCCTTCAATTGTACAAGTTCTTATTCTTTCTTGTAATTACCTGTATAGATAGAACCGAAAAAATGCAGTATCCAAGGAAGAGATAGAAACCAAATTCAAATCGGGCTCCCAGATTCAATAACCCTCCCATAGTGGAGGCATTGGCCGCCATGAATGCAACAATAATAGCTACTACGAATACGTCAGCCTTTGACCATTTGCTTATCACACTGCTTATCATGAATGCCTTCCTGCTATGCTTCGAGTCACGAAAATAGGCACCCAATAGCATCAGTAGGATCTTTGTGACCGGAATTACTATACTGAATAGCATAACCAGGAAGCCGACAACACCGTTACCGGAGCGGAAAA
>JBHHYW010000388.1:0-3279 GCA_046757745.1 Candidatus Scalindua sp. | reverse complement strand
ATATATCATGAACGTTGAATATGATATCAGAAAAAATAACAGAATATCCCTTAGTTTCCATAGTGATTCCAACACTGAATAGTAAGAAAGATATAGTTAGGTGTCTTCATTCTGATCGAAGGCTCGATTACCCAAACAAATATATAGAGATTATTATATGGGACAATGGTTCGACCTACGGTACACAGGAAGAAATCAGCAGAATCTTTGCGGAGATGAAAAAGGAAGGTTGGAATGAGTTGAACATAATGCAGGCTAAATGGCGAAACTATTCTTATACTAAAAAAACATCCCGTTTATTTTTATTGCTATTCTGAACATGAATGAGAATATCGTTAGGGTTCCTAAAAAAGAACAGGGATAAACAACTTGTCAAACTTTCTTAGACAATTTTATCGTTTTTGTATTCAAGCCAATTACGAGGGATGGAGATACCATAAAGCTGTTTTGAACATATTACATAATGTTTCAAAAGTTGATAATATGCTAGACATAGGCTGCGGAGAAGGGACAAAGACTATACAATATGCCAAGATGTTATCAGTTTCCTTGGAGAGGGTTTATGGTATTGAGATAAATCCTGAATATGTCAAGTCGGCTCAAGAGCATTTTAAAATCATTGATGTTAATTTAGAACATGACACTTTTCCTTTTCAGGATCAAGAAATCGAAGTAATAATATGCAATCAAATTTTGGAACATTTAAAGAATATATTCCTACCATTATCAGAAATGGATAGGGTTTTGAAAATTGGAGGCCATCTGATAATAGGGATTCCAAATCTTGCGGCACTTCATAACCGTTTCTTTATCCTGTTTGGCAAGCAGCCTTCGTGCAATGTAATAATGGGTCCACACATTCGGTGTTTTACACATAAGGGGTTCCTGAAATTTATAAGACAAAATACAAACTTCAAATTACAATCAACCAGTGCAGCCACACTTTATCCATTTCCATATCCTATCGTGGAATACTGTGCAAAATATTTCCCCGGCTTTGCCTCATACACATTCTATTTGCTAAAGAAGATCAAACATAATCCTGACAATTGTGGCTGGAGTATGAGAACAGATTTTGATACTTGCTATTAGAAAATTGATACCTTGCCACTTCGGAGATAAATATAAGTGTCATATATAATCACTGAATACACTTTAATTTCTGTCCATAAGTGGAATTCATCAACGTCTTCATTTTGTTGAGAATATCTGGCCTGGTTTTACATGCGATACCCTTTATGTAAATTCAGGAAGGATAAGGAGAATAAAAAGTTGCAGGATATGTAATTATTTAGCCACGAATAGACATGGATTAACACAAATAACTTGATGTTTCGGTGTGTTCTTTTTTAATTGCAACTTTGGAAACATTATATTACCATTAGTTTAATTGTAATTTCCATTTTAATTACTTACCAGCCCGACATGTCGTTCTGGCGGGCAAATCAATAAGATACATCTTTAAGAATACAAATGTTACTTTTACCCAAATTGAGCGATTTGTGTAGTCGCATCCTTTAGGTTGCGTAGCTTACGAGAAATTCACATACACCCGTTGGATGATGAGAAACGCAGGCTAAAGCCTTCGGCTACAATAGCATATAATATAAGATCGCTCAACTTAGATTTTACATTATCTGGAATCCAAGAGAGACGACATTCTAAAAGCATTAGAGAGGAGAGTGAGTTTATATGGCAAAGATTGAGATAACAGTACCCGATAAGCTTTCTAAAATAGATCCGGAACTCCAGGAAAGATTATTAGTAGGCGCCATCAGGGAAGTAGCTTCTGCTCAACTCAAGGAAAAGGAAGTAGATATGGAAGAAGCTAAAAAGAATATCTTACAGTTTGAAAATAAGTATCATAAATGCTTTGCAGATTTTGAAAAAGAATTCCCTAAAGATACAGGTCATGGATTACATGAAGACCTGGTTGAATGGTCGTTTTGGAATAACATATTTGAGAAAACACAAAAGCTTATAAAGGATCTAAAATTCGTGCTAGGAAAAACTGATGAAGGAAATCCTTGATGAATTCAGCCATATAATAAAGACAGTCGAATTTTCTTCATCAGTTGAGAAATATGGGTTTCAATTTTTGAAGGTAAAACTTAGGTTGGTTGATGGAAGTAGCTTAAGGGTCTGGGAAAAAAGATTTAAAGGTTCTTTAAAGCGGTATAGCTATTATTGGCTTGATGAAATTGATAATCAGATCATAGGATGGGACAATGCTCCTCATCATCCAGAAGTAGAAACATTTCCGAATCATAAACATGTGGGGGGAAAGTTTCTAGCTTCTAGGGATAAACTGCTTGATGTCCTCAAATACATAGCCCATAGATTAAAGTAAATGAAGGATTTGAGAAAACACTCTCTGAAACAATGTTGATATGTTTAAAGACAAATAATTTTGATTTCTCAATAAAAGAGATGGAGATATACAAAAAGAGGTATTCTATTGGTTGATAAAACCCTGATTCTTAGAAAGCTTGCTGAACTTGATGAGCATTTAAAACAGATAAAAGAATTCTCTCCAGGTTGCACATGACTTAATCTGACAATTGATTAGAGTTCAAATCGTTGGTGGGAAAATAAACCATTAAACAAGATAGATCCTTTGGAGTAAAAAATGATTCTTCATGTTAAAGAGGCGAAATATTTACATGATTATGTGATTTGGCTTAAGTTTAATGACGGTACAATAGGAGAAGTAGATCTAAAAGATGAACTTTATGGTGAAGTATTTGAGTCATTAAAGGAAGTAGATAGGTTTAAGGCATTTAAGGTTGACCCAGAGCTTGAAACAATAGTCTGGCATAATGGGGCAGATATGGCACCAGAATTTTTACATAATAAGATGAAAGTTTTGACATAATCTTTTTCGCTAAAACCATCATACATATTAACAACCTGATTGCGTAATTATATTTTTCTGATGCAGATTCCGGTAAAACGGATATCCTTAATCAAAACTAACAAACAATTTTGTGAAGATTATGGTTTCCTCTAAGAAAGTTTTTGACACTTTTATTCTGTTACTCCTGCTTTCTGCCTTTCATACCACTACTTTTGAATAAAGGTAATGCACAACCTACTCATACAAACACACCAGACACACAATTTACAATAAGTTGTACGTTTTACCTTCAACATATATAAAACGAATATGATGTCAAAAAAAAGAACAGAATATCCTTTCGTTTCCATTGTGATTCCTACCCTGAACAGGAAAGAGGATATAGTTGAGTGTCTTGATTCAATTCGAAATCTTGATTATCC
>JBHHYW010000387.1:0-3282 GCA_046757745.1 Candidatus Scalindua sp. | reverse complement strand
GCAATGGATCTTGGGTTTACGTCGGACGGTTCTATAAATAAGCGTTTTATTGATTTTTATGTAGAAAGGGCTCGCGGTGGTGTGGGGTTAATTGTAGTAGGCGGATGTTATCCTGAAATGACAGGCAAGGTATGGAAGAGCATAATTGGCCTGGATAAGGATGAATTTATACCGGGATTAAAAAAATTAACCGATACGATCCACAAATATGATGTAAAGGTAGCCGCACAAATTCTTCATGGAGGCAGAAGCGCCTCTTCGTTTTTCTCGAAAACTAGACCGGTATCGGCTTCTAGTTTAGCGCACGTCAATATAAAGCAGGCGCCGCATGCATTGACTATACCGGAGATTAAGAAAGTGATAGAAGGTTTCGTCACCGCCACAGTAAGGGTAAGGAAGGCAGGCTTTGATGCAGTAGAGATACATGGCGGCATGGGCTATCTTATCAATCAGTTTCTTTCGAAGGCAACAAATAAGAGAAAGGATAGATACGGAGGGAGCCTTAAGAACAGGATAAATTTTGCAAAAGAAATGGTCATAGCCATAAGAAAAAAGGTGGGAAAGGGCTATCCTATAATCTTCCGTATGTCAGGTGCCGATTTTGTAGATGAAGGCCTCAAGATTGATGAAAGTGTTGAGATAGCAAAGGAACTTGAGAAAGCAGGTGTGGATGCGTTTAATGTTTCTCCCGGCTGGCATGAGAGCCGCACACCCATAATGCTTATGGCCATCCCGCGGATGTCCTATATCTTTTTGTCAGAAAAGATTAAGGATAACGTAAATGTACCGGTAATCGGATCGGTGCGGATAAATGATCTGGCTTTAGCAGAAGAAGTTATAGACAATAACAGGTCAGACATTGTTTCAATCGGAAGGCCATTAATAGCAGACCCTGAATTACCAAAAAAGTACAAGAAGAAACAATTTGACGATATCAGAAGATGTATTGCCTGTAATCAGGGATGCTTCGATTCTCTGTTAAACTTCAAATCTGTAAGTTGTCTATATAATGTCAGGGCAGGCAGAGAAAGTGAATTAAAGATCAGGAAGGCTAAAAAGAAGAAGAAAGTAATGGTTATTGGCGGCGGGCCGGCAGGTATGGAGGCGGCAAGGATTGCCGCTTTAAGAGGGCATGACGTGCATTTATTTGAAAAAACCGATGTACTTGGCGGACAATTGAGATATGCTTACATTCCTCCGGGAAGGGAAGAGATAGAGAACGTCATTAAATTTCTGGAAAATCAGATAAAAAAATTGAATGTAAAAATACAATTCTGCAAAAATGTAGATATGAAAACAATAAAAGAATTAAAACCGGACGTTGTAATTGCTGCCGCAGGCGGGAACCCTGTTATTCCGAAGATTTCGGGTGTCAAGGAAAGGAACGTTGTTGTCGCCGAAGACGTGTTTGATAATAGGGTACAGGTCGGCAAAGACGTCGTAATCATAGGCGGAGGCACTATAGGGTGCGAGATTGCCCCTTCACACTGCAAAGTTGGGGGCAATGGAACCTGACGTTGCCTGTTTTCTTTTAAAGAACAGAGTCATAAATGGGGATGAAGCTGTAGAACTTACGTCAAGGGGAAAACGAAATATTACTATCCTGGAAATGAAAAACAAAATCGGTGGAAGATTTGGCATCTCAACCAGGTGGGTCATCCTGAAGCAGGTAAAAGATGCCGGTATCAACAGTATAACGGGTGTAAATGTTAAGAATATCAGATACATTAACAAATCAGGTAAAGCCTGCATAACATTTGAGAAGGATAATAAAGATATCAACCTTCTTGCTGATACTGTTATAATTGCGGCAGGATACAAATCCAACCAAAACCTTACCAAAAAATTAAACGGTAAGATTAATGAATTATATAAAATAGGCGATTGTGTAGAAGTCAGGACTGCGCTCGAAGCAATACATGAAGGATTTGAAGTAGGGTTGAGGATTTAGAGCAAAAATCACTTTTTAAGAACATAGCTGGGCATATTAATTAACGAAAAAAAATGCAACCACTGATTTCACAGACAAAAAGAAATAAAAATCGGTGTAATCTGCGAAATCTGTGGTTGCTTTTAGTTTTTGCGGTGAATAAGGATTTGCAGTTATGAAAGACATACGGATGAACAGGGGTGATGATTCCGGTTGCCAGCATTTGGAATGTGAGGAGGTAAAGCTTCAGGAAAACAGATACACAGGTATTATCAAGATGAAGAAACATCCGAGGAATTCTATAGGCTCCTGGCTGCTGGATGCTATATATGACAAGATAGATTCCTACGAGAAAGATGAGAGAATAACGTCCATAATAATAACAAGCAGTATCAGAGGCGTTTTCTGCGATGGTGCAGACCAGGACGAATTATTTGGTTCATGGATCTCAGGTTTGGTAGCAGAAAAAAACTACGACAGGTTCGTAAGGGCTCATGAAATGTATATAGAGATTGAGAATTGTGGGAAGCCGCTTATTGCAGCCCTTAATGGCGTTACAATTGGCGCAGGACTTGAGCTTGCATTATTGTGTGATATTCGCATAGCATCTGAAATAGCATTCTTCAGTTTGCCGGAGGCAAAACCTGAGCTGAGTATAATCCCCGGTCTTGGTGGAACCATAAGGCTACCCAAGGTCATAGGTGCAGCCAGAGCCAAGGAGATGCTGTTTTCGGCAAAGATGATCCGTGCGAAGACTGCCCTTGCATGGGGATTGGTTAATGCGCTGGCGCCTGCCAGAGAGGTGCTTAACGAATCTATAGAGTTTGCACGTAAGCTGGCAGAAAACAGTGATACTGCTATACAAACAATGAAAAAATGTATAAACTACGCAGTTGACCATGATATAAGAAAAGGTATTGAATACGAAGTAGAGCTCTTTGCTGAAATGATGCGTTTAAAGCTGGTTGAAAAGGAAGCTCACCGTGAAGCTCATAAAGTAAAATCTTAGAAGAAACATAATAAAAATTTCCCGGAGGTAAGACTATGGGTAACAAGACGGCGATAGTAACAGGTGGTACAAGGGGTATAGGTAAAGCAATAGTACTTGAACTGGCAAAAAACGGGTGTAATGTTGCCTTTAACTATAGCAAGAGTGATGACCTGGCAAATGAACTCGTAAAGGAGATAGAGGCACTCGGGGTCAAGGCCATGGCAAAAAAGACAGATGTGTCGAACTTTGAGGGTGCCAAAGAGATGGCAAAAGAGGTTAAGGATGCATTTGGACAGATAGATATTCTGGTTAACAATGCGGGAATCACGAGGGATAAACTTCTCGCTCTAATGAAAGAAGA
>JBHHYW010000386.1:0-3285 GCA_046757745.1 Candidatus Scalindua sp. | reverse complement strand
CTACCACATTGTAAGTAAGCAAAAGGCTTGTATGCTTTCTGATCCTGGAAATTTCGGTCAGATTTTCCTTGATTTTCTGAAACAAGCCGGCATTATTCGTTCCATGTACCGCATTATATGATTCCGGATTATTACCATATATGCTTACCCTTATCGAATCTACCCCTATTTCTTCCAGTCTTTTAAATCTATCAACAGTCAACAGTGACCCATTTGTAAGGATAAACACGGTATAATTTCGCTTTTTTGCATAAATAATATTATCCTCTTATAAACTGGTATTTGCCCGCCAATGAGGACTACATCAAACTTTATAGATCGAATTATTGACCTGACCTGGCCTTCGTTATAGCGATGTGCATTGATATCGACAAATTCAGGTGTTATACCCATTTTCTTTCTGATAATATTTGCAAGAATCGCCAACCCATGTGGTATATGTCTGGGTTTGTCTGTCAGTCTAATGGGTGGATTTATTATTAATATTTTCATCATTAACTAATGACTTGCACAGACTAAAACTTTTATTTTCCTATTCCAATATTGAAGGATATTATTTGTCTGGATTCTGATATTTGTGTACTTTCTGGAACACATAACTCACCTGCCTGAGTATCAGGATCAAAAACAACAACATAACCCTCATTAACCATTTCTGTCTTGAGATATTTATCTCTTAACTGCACCACCGCCTCGTCCAGTGTGCCTTTGTACCGTTTTATCTTAGTCTCTATGATATATTTCCTGCCTTTAAAGGTAAGAAGTATATCCATCCTGCCTAATCCTGTAGGGCATTCATATCTCAAATCATCATCCGTACCTGCTATGAATTGATACAACCATGCCGTCAGCAAAAATTGGCCTGTCTTTTCATAGGGTCTCCCTTTTTCATAAAAAGCTCTCACGCCTATCCGGGCAATGTATTTTTCAAACTCTGACAATACTAACTCCATATTAAGAAAACCATCCTCCAGGTAATATCTCTTCCCTGTAAGATCAACATGACTGGAAACCTCTCTAAAAAACATTTTAACAAATCGTTTCTTGTATATATTATTCGCTACAATTGCTTTATCGTTATCCTCCCTAATTAAGCCATGAAGCTCTAATAAGTTTTGCTCTTCCTCGTCTGGATCATATTCAACCCCATTAAATACAATTTCTACGAATCTTTCTTTATATTGTTTCGCCTTTTCAACAAGATTATCAAAATGGTTATTCTGTTCTTTCAAAAGCATTTTGATGGCCTTCTCTATATCATCCTCCATGACAGGCTCAAGAGTCTCAGGTTTAACGTTCACCGTTACAATCGTCCCCAAACGGTTAACAAGCCAGAGCTGTCCTCTGGTTTCCTCATACACCTTCCGCACTGCCTCTTTTGTAAAGGGTTGATTCGTCTCTTCTGTATATTGTGCATATAAGTCTCTGACATTCTCCAAATTAAAAGGTGGTATATTAACCCTGTCCGCTATATTAAACGGGGATACACCTCCCACCACCAGTTTTGTAATATTCCTTATACCGACAAGTCCTACAGAATACAATGCTTTCTGTTTTGTCTCCTTATATTTCTGGTAAAGCTCTCTCAAGACATACAAAAAGTTCTCCAGCTCACCTAACGGTATTCCATCAAATTCATCAATAAAAATTACGATTTTTTTAGATTCCATTATTTCATTTAATCTTACAAATAAAGACTTAAATGCAAGATGATCAGTAAGCCTTTGTGATTCCAAGAACTTATTAACGATCTCCAGTTTATCACAATAGACATCTTTTAATCTTTTTATCAATTGGGCATACAATTCTGTTTCTATTGAATTATAAAACTGTTTCACATCCATGCTTTTACAGTCCTGAAAGCTAAGCATAATTGCTATATAGATTTTATTCTGTTCGAGGGATTCACAAAATCTTCTGAAGAAGGTGGTCTTTCCACTCTGGCGCGGTGCAAATATTGAAAAGTAGCGACCCATATCAACCATGGCCTTTACATCCTGTCCCCTGGTGTTACGTACATTTTCCAGAGGAACATAGTACGACACGGCAGGATCAACTACTGCTGCATCTTCAAATATACGTTTTGGTTTATTATATTCCATATTTCAGCAATCCTTAGTCAGAGAAAATAAACAACCTTTACACTTTGCTAATTTTTGGTTTGCTCTTATAGTTCCATTCGCAGTGAAAAGGTAGCTTTAATTACCCTTAAGCGTAAAGGTTATTTATTTTTAGTTCCTTACTACCACAAGTCTAGCCTTCAGGGTTTTCCAGAACTTCTTCTATTCAAAGTTTAAATCTGTTTATTTTGTAATAAATTTAAACTTTCTCTATACTCTTCCCACTGCCAGACATCAACCCATCCATCATGTATGGGGTACACAGAAACTTTCCCCTTCCTTGAGACTTCCTCAATTAGCGTATTCATATTAATGGATTTATTATCCGGTATCATATCAATTATCTCCGGTTCCAGAATGTAAACACCAGTATTAATGATCACATCATAATTAGGTTTTTCAACAAAGCTCTTTAAAATGCCATCGTCTAATTCCAAAATTCCGTAAGGCACTTTCACTTCTTTGTAACATCCTATTAGTGTCATAAGATTATTGCTTTCCTTGTGCCACTTTACGATGTCCGTATAGTCTGCATTTAAGATTATATCGCAGTTTAAGACAAAAAATGGTTCGTTAATTTTGTCCTTTAAGAGAGAAAGGCTACCGGCAGTTCCCATAAAGTCATCCTCTTCAACCCAATCTATTTTGCAAGGAAAGCTATTCTCACGAAGAAACATCTTTATATATTCTTTTTTGTAATTTAGCGTAAAGATAAATTTCTGGAAGCCCTGTTTGTAAAATTTATCCATTATTATTTCTATTATTGGCTTCTCGCCGATAGGGATTAAAGGCTTTGGTAATATTTTTGTAAAAGGATCAAGCCGCGTTCCTTTTCCCCCTGCCATTATTACAACAGGATTGGTAAAAAACTGTCTATTTTCTAAAGCTTTTTCTTCACCAAATATATCAGTCCATAATATTACATCTACAACACTATTATTTTTATCTAATATTGGGATTTGCTCAATTTTTTCCCTAAGCATTATTCTTTCAGCTTTTTCCTTTTTATCAGCTTCATCACAAAAGAAAAAGGTAAACTGCCTAAACATTACCTTTTCAACTTTATCACCAAATTTAAAGCCTATGTGTACTTAACTAACAATATTTTGGATATTCATGTTTACCAATATATTTAACTTTGTTTTTGTTTCTTATCTTTTAATCT
>JBHHYW010000385.1:0-3290 GCA_046757745.1 Candidatus Scalindua sp. | reverse complement strand
AGGTTAAATTCCCTCCGTGCACACCTGCCGGTATTCAGGAGATGATTGTACGTGCAGGCGTTGAAACAAGTGGGGCTGAAGTGGTAGTGGTCGGGCGTTCAAATATTGTTGGAAAACCAATTGCCAATATGATGCTTCAGAAAGGAAAAGGCGCCAACTCAACAGTCACAATTGTTCATACAGGCACAAAGAATATGGACGAACACTGCAAACGCGCAGACATCTTAATCGTCGCCGCCGGCGTTCCCGGCCTGGTAAAACCGGAATGGATCAAACCGGGTGCATGTGTGATTGACGTTGGAGTTAACAGGGTGGGAGAGAAACCCAGCAAAAATGATCCAGACAAGATGGTTGCTGTACTAAGAGGTGACGTTGATTTTGAAGCAGCCAAAGAGATTGCCGGAAGTATTACGCCGGTTCCAGGCGGTGTCGGCCCAATGACAATTACGATGCTTATGAAAAATACCCTCAAATCTCTTAAATTCAGATTGGGCATACAATAACAATAAATGGGGCAGATTTATTTCAACGAATTGAAAATACCTTCTGAAGATATTGATAAGTTCTGTGCTATTCTCAATTGTAGGATTATCATCGAAGCAACACTCAATGTTGTAAAGTCGGTTCATTTAATAAGACTGCCAGTGAAGTTATTGCTTATCCATCAACGTTATCATGACATCTTGAATATAAGCGCTTCCTCCCCCCCCTTTGTTTTTCTATAAATTGGCAGGTAGAATCTACATAAGGAATTTTGATTAACTATCTTTTAAAATGCGCTTAATCCTTTCTATGTATTTTCAACGGTTATTGATTGCTGCAAAAAACTACCAAAAGATAAGTTTTTCCAAAACACCTAATATGCTTGATCAACTGTTTCTGTTGTTGCGCCGTAAATTTACCCATGTCACCTATCTTCCTTTATCTGCCAAAATGTCAATCTGACAAGGTATTAAATTTATGAAATATTTGACAAGTATCACCTTTCTTTGCAGAATAGCCAAATTTTCAGGCGTAGCTGTCGATTTTAGGACCATCAAGCCATCCTTCATCTTCAACCGAATCTTCTGTCGCCTTCTCATTTCTCTCAACCTTTTCTTTTATTAATGTTCCAAGTAGGCAAGCCTCCCTATAATATTCAAGCGTGCCTGCAAAATCAAAGACTATTGTTTCAAGGAAAGGCCAGGCGACACACAATCTTGAGATTGTATTGGATGTACTCGGGTTTCTCTTAAAAATTGCCGGATCCTCAAAAATGCACCTGATATGCTTTCGGCCAACCTTGTGTAGAAGTTGCATCTTCTCAGAAAATGCTTCTCTTCCTAATACCTGTGTTAAAATTACCTTTTGGAAAGGATTCGAAAAATCAGTCGTGTTAGTATGAATCTCAAAACAATATTTATTTGTTTTCTTGTCCGGTTGCAACTCCAGCTCACCTAATTTTATGTCAAATGTTTCTGGTAAATATTCTTTAGAATGAAAATCGGAACTGGGATAAGAAGGTTGAACTTTAAATAAACGCCTGTCTGTTTTGATGATTTCGCTAATAATGGAATTTGTTTGTATTCCACCTATTTGTACGCAAACTAATGGTTTCAACCCTTTTACGATGTAGTTTACTGAATTGGCAGCTACAAAATAGTCAAATCTTACTTTATCAATCTTTCTTCTTTTCTTCACCTCCCCGAACTCCAATGTTTTTAAATATCCCGACTGCCCAATTTCACTTCTTTTTCTCCATTCTTTACTTTTCTTATTGCTCCATACCTCTGCATACATCCTGTATTCGTTAAGTTCACTTAGATATGAAATACTTTCTGGATAAAACTTAGGCAAAATCTTAGATAGTGGTCCTTTTTCAATATCTCTTTGATCTATATCCATTTCTTAATTACCCCGTTCCAGTCAAGCCCTATGAAATTTAAGTTCGGCAATATCAGGCACTCTATGCATAATCATCTATTCTGGAAGTTTTAAGCCCCTTCTCACGCTCAGTTTCTTCTTCCATTTTTATTAATGTTCCGAGTAAGCAAATATCCATATAATATTCAAGTGTCCCTGCAAAATCAAAGACTATTGTTTCAAAAAACGGCCAGGCAACACACAACCTTGAGATTGTATTGGACGTACTCGTGTTTCTCTTAAAAATTTCCGGATTCTCAAAGAGACACCTGATGTACTTGCGCCCGACCTTGTACAGAAGTTGCATCCTCTCAGCGAAGGCTTCTTCTCCAAAAATCCGCATTAAAAACATCCTCTGGGAATAATTTGCATTCATGATTGAATTGGTGGAGATCTCAAAACAATATTTATTCGTCTCCTCATCCGGCTGTAAATCCAGATCCTCTAAAATCACATCAAATGTCTCTGGTAAATATCCTTCAGAATGAAAGTCAGAACTGGGATAAAGAGATTGAATTTTAAATAAACGCCTGTCTGCTTTGATAATTCTGTTAAAAAAGGAATTAGTTTGTATTCCACCCAATTGTATGTGTGCGTATGCTTTTCCCCCTTTTGCGATGTAATTTATTGAATCGGCAACTACAAAATAATCAAATCTAACTTTATCACTTCTTCTCTTCTGTTTCCTCTCCCCAAACTCCAGTGTTTTCATATATCCCGCATGCCCTATTTCCATTCTTTTTGCATTTTCTTTACTTTTCTTATTACTCCAAACTTCAGCATACATTCTAAAGTCGTTAAGTTCACTTAGATATGAAATACCGTTAGGATAGAATCTGGGTAGAATTTCAGGTAATGCACCTTTTTCAATATCTCTTAGATCTATATCCATATTTTCATCTCAATGTTGTCATCAGAAAGACCATAACAAAGAGGGCCACTGTCTCTATGATACCCAGTACCATAATGTAGTTTCCAAAACCTTTTTCAGATTCTGCAAGGGCGTCTGCGGCCATGGCACCTGCCTTACCCTGAAGCCATGCGCTTAAACCCATTGCCAAGCCGCCCATAAGTCCTATCGTAAACTTTGCCAGGGGATGCACTGTGTCCGGCGCTCCCTTGATAGCATTCATAAGGATCATTCCGTAGATTGTTTGTGAAAGCGGGGCTCCCACAAAGGCAACAAGGATAAATGGGGCATTTTTATTTTGCAAATAACATTTTTTCCATGCCCCAAGGGCAGCCATGCCTGCAGCGCCGGTTCCAAATGCTGAACCGCATGCAGCCAAACACAAAGCAAGAACAAAACCTGCACTTCCCAACCCCTCCAATATATGTCGAGTAGGCATAATATGATTCCTCCATTTAGGTTTATTTTGTTTTCCCTG
>JBHHYW010000384.1:0-3295 GCA_046757745.1 Candidatus Scalindua sp. | reverse complement strand
GGATTCATTTCCGATATTTCGTCGAGAAACAGAGTGCCTCCGTTAGCCAACTCAAAACGGCCCTTCTTGCATTTCTCCGCACCCGTAAAGGCACCCTTTTCATAACCAAACAATTCACTCTCTAATAAATTCTCAGGTAACGCAGCACAGTTGATCGTAACTAATGGGCCGCTCTTCCTTAAACTATTAAAATGAATGGCCCTTGCTACAAGCTCTTTCCCCGTACCACTTTCTCCATAGATAAATACAGTAGAATCCGTTCTGGAAACATCTCCAGCCAACAAAAGCACTTCTAATATTTTAGGTGAATTACCAATGATATTTCCAAAATTATAATGCGACTCTAACTCCTTTCTAAGATACCTGTTTTCCATTGTCAAAGATCTCATCTTCAGGGCTTTTTCCACTGCAACAGAAAGCGAACCATCTTCAAAAGGTTTTGTAATGTAATCAAACGCTCCTTCCTTCATCGATTCAACCGCCGTCTCGATTGAGTCATCCCCTGTTACAACAATCACCGGCAGATCAGGATCCATCGACTTCACCTGTTTCAAGAATTCCAATTTACCTACCTTGGGCACCCTCAGATCGGTAATGATTAAATGAAGCCTTTCATGCTCAACAAAATCAACTATCGAAGTTACGTCTTGCGCTTTAACAACTTCGATATTTTCCATCTCTTCAAAGATAACCTTGATATTGCGTATTATACGTTCCTCATCATCAGCTATTAGCACCCTGCTAACCATAAATACACACCCTTTTATAAAAAAATTGGAACAGCAAATTTCCGCTTATCAGAACGCAAAAATACTAAAAATATCAAAATTAATATTTTTGGTCAAATCTACGATAACGGACGTAATAGAGCATATTAGAGACGACAACATAAAACCAACCATAAGCAAACCAACTCCAAGAAGTGGAAGCCCCATCAGTTTAGACACAAACCTGGCCTTACGAGATGCAGGCGGAACCTTAAGTTCCTCCAATTGCCCTTCTTCTTTCAACCTCTCATAATAAGCACCTCTCTCGTGCTTAAAGTGACCTTCGTCAATCCTTCCAGTAAACATCGCCTCATCAACAGGTATATTTTCAGGCAATAGGTGGGTATGCAAGAAGTGAATGGAAAAGATGAAACCTGCCGCCAGCAAGGCTTCATACCTGTGAGCAACCAGCGCTATACTCGGCAAATCTATAAAAGTTGCAATTTTAGCTGGTACTAAATTCGCAGATTGCACTGGAAACCAAAGGATAAAACCTGTCACAGCCATAACCATGGTGCCCCACATAAGTGAAAGATATTCAAACTTTTCCCAATAGATATATCTATCAAACTGTGGTCTTTTCCCCAATCTGAAAAACCATAAGATATCTCCCAGAATATTTAATAAATCCTTTGGTTGAATCAATAGAGATTCCGGCCCCCAGAAAATGTTCCTGTTCTTCCTTACAAGGGTTTCAAAGGTTAGAAACGCAAAGTGCAGAAAGGCTGCAAGAAAAGTAACTAGAGCACAAATCCTATGAATATTGCCAGCAGTCGGATAACCTCCCATAAGATTATACAGGAAGTGAGCCCATCCATAATCTTTGAAAACCAGCGGCATTCCGGTTAACACCAACCCAAAAAAACTAATAATTATGAGAAAATGGCCAAATCGGTGAAATAGGCCAAATCTTAGATAAGTAGCATTGTTATCACTTGCCATGTTCTGATTCCTTTCCTTTTCGCTCGTCCAATAATGTGCCTAACCACGACAAAAGCATATGCGTTCCAAATTGTACAAAGGTTATTACTAAAATACCCACATACATTACGAAGAGAATTGTCAATATTATCTGCGGACTCTTCATAATGCTGCTGACCTGACCAGGATCCTTCCTGATATTCAGCAATGCAACCATAGCAGATTTGTAATAACCAAGGTTTTTATATTGTGGATGCGCTACATGCTTAATAAAGCTACCGCCGGCACCCTGATGACATTTACCGCATGTCTCTTTAGCCTTTTCCGGGCTCAGAGTAGACTCTGGATCCGATGAGTTCAATATGGTATGCTGACCGTGACAATCAACACACGTTGCTATATCAGTGCCTACATGCCCCATAGCTGTAACCTGGCCATGCAGATTATTACGATAAGAATCATAGTATTCTGTGTGACACCCACCACATTTTCCTATCGTATCCATCCTGTGATACAAATCTTCAGCCCTGGGAGTATCACGTTTAGACTTCTCACCTGAATGGCAATGTTTGCAGGTAGGCAGTTCCATGCCTTTTTCCCGCATCAAATTTGCATGACTACCTTCCAGAAATGTTTCGGCAGGATCGTCATGACAAAATGTTATACAATCAACAGGCTGCAAATCAGGATAATGCTCGCCTTCTGATTCTTCTAAATCAGCGTGACAATCAATACAATAAAAATCCTCACCTCCATGAGCAGATACATGAAATGCATCTTCATCAACCAGCATCGAGACAAGCTCTACTTCGCCGGTAACAGGATCGACCCTTACCTTATTATCTACCTTTGCAGGGTCTGTATGACACTCTAAACATTCGCTATTCTCCTGGGCAAAGAGATTTTCTGAAGAAAAAGCAGAAATGAAAAATAAAAGACATGAAAAAAGGCATGAAATATATACAAATCTACAAGCTTTACTATCCCCAGATACATCTATCGTTGTTTTCAGCAAAGATACCACTTTATGATTTCCTCCTCTTGATTGAAAGAAAGATAGTACTTTTATACAGTGGGTCAAACCTCAGCTACAGTTATGCATCTTCTATTAAAGTAGAGCGTTCAACGCACTCATCTCCCCTCCTCATAAGTGGAAGAGGGGAGCGAAAGAATAACTTACTGCCGTTACTTTTTTAAAAGCTACTAATGTGAAGCTTTAATTTACAAATTAATTCCTAAAGAAACAAAAGCCATTATTATTACTTAGCATTAGGCGGCTTTGTCTTATACCACGGATCCTGCTCTATATAGCCCTTCCATTTCTTTTTGTCTGCCTTAGGCAAAACGTCATCTATAGCATCATGGTCTCTGTGATCATCTCTCTTTATATAATTTTTAGTAAAGATCCTATCTTTACCTTTGCTATTTTTTTTGCCTTCGCACTTAGGGCACTTATTCTTGGCATTTGCATCTTCCCAGTGGCAATTAAGGCATTGCTCTTTTATCTTTTTGTACTTATTTATACCGGCTACGAGCAAGCCTGCATCAAATTGAGCCTTTCTGGCCGCCATAGGATCTTCTTTTAACAATTTCTTAAATGCGTCTTT
>JBHHYW010000383.1:0-3300 GCA_046757745.1 Candidatus Scalindua sp. | reverse complement strand
CCTGAGCTAACCCCTAAATCTATTATTACTGAAAACACCGATGTTTCGACTATTAAAGACCTTAAGAACTTTGTATTTGGGGAGTTGCTAAAGATTGAACGCATAAAAATGGACAACCAGGAACCATTGAGAAAAGAACTGGAATCATTTGTGAGTTGTATAAACAACGGTAAACAACCTGTTGTTTCCGGTGAAGATGGGATTAAGGCCATAAAAGCTGCCACAATAATAAATGAAGAAATTAATAAAAACTTAAAATTAGCGAATGTTAGCTGTTAACAAACTGCTTAGAAAAGGGTTTTATAATAATTATTCTTGACACAAATACTGTTTATTTGATATAAGTGGAATCTTTCGCATTTTAAATAGCGTAAACAAAAAGGAGTAGAATTTGCCAATAGTGAGTCTTCAGGAGTTAGTTGATGCTGGTTTCCATTTCGGACATAGGACCAGCCGCTGGAATCCGAAAATGAAACCTTATATTTTTGGGAAACGTAATCTGATCCACATAATCAACTTAAAGGAAACCGTGAGAGGTTTGATTACGGCTTGTAAATTTCTCAATAAGGTTTCCGGCAACAGAGATGAAATCCTTTTTGTAGGTACAAAATGGCAGGCAAAGGATGCCATTGTCGCTGAAGCAAAACGCTCAAATATGCATTACGTTTGTGAACGATGGCTTGGTGGCACATTGACAAACTTTGAAACGATACGCAAACGATTGAAAAGACTGGAAGAACTTGAAGAAATGGAGAATAATGGTTCAATTCATAATTATAGCAAGAAGATGATTTCTTCGCTCACTCGCGAGAGAAAGAAAATTACAAAGAACCTCGAGGGTATAAAGAATATGAACAAACTGCCTTCTGTTCTAGTTATCGTAGACCCCAAGAAAGAACACATAGCAATTAAAGAAGCCACTAAGATGGGAATACCAACAATATGTCTGGCAGACTCAGATTGCGACCCGGATCTTATAGACATATGTGTACCGGGAAACGATGATGCTATCAGGGCAATAAGACTCTTCTTAAGTAAGGCCGCAGATGCAGTATTAGAGGAACAACCTTTAGTAAAAGCAGAAGAAGAGAGCAAGGTCTTGCAAGAACAAGAAAGTGTTTAAATGTTTTTATCTTATCCTCGCGAAATAACATCTTGTAACAGTTAATATCACTCCTCAAAACAAGATCTTTATTATCAATAAAATTTAACAGATATATATGGAGTTAAATTCCGATGACTATTGATGCATCCAGCGTAAGAGAATTAAGAGATCGTACGAGTGCAGGTTTCTTGGACTGTAAGAAAGCGCTCGAAGAAGCAAATGGTGACTTTGAGAAAGCAGGTGAAATTCTAAGAAAAAAAGGGCTGGCCAAAGCCATCAAAAAGGGCTCGCGCGGAACTCCAGAGGGTAGAGTGGGCTCGTACATACACACTAACGGTAAGATAGGAGTTTTGATCGAGGTAAATTGTGAAACTGATTTTGTGGCCAAAAATGACGTATTCGCTGACCTGGTAAAAGACCTCTGCATGCAAGTGGCAGCAACCGACCCAATGGCCGTAAGCAGAGAAACTGTTCCTCAAGACATCATTGACAAAGAAAGAAAGGCATATAGCGAAGAATTCAAAGATAAACCTGGCAATGTAAGAGATAAGATTATTGACGGCAAGATGGAAAGCTTTTATAAAGAAGTCTGCCTTATTAATCAGCCTTTTGTAAAAGACAACGATCAGACAATAGAAGATTTATTAAAAAAATCAATTGCAAAACTAGGCGAAAATATCAGGATTAACCGTTTTGCAAGATTCGCTATTGGAGAATAGTACCATTGCAATCAAAAAGCATAAACGCGTTCTTTTAAAAATCAGCGGCGAAGGATTCTGCTCAGAAAAATCAACAGTAATAGATAATTCAAAGTGTAACCTTATAGCAAAAGAGATCAGCAGTGCAAGAAAAGCTGGAGTTGAGATTGCTATAGTCGTGGGTGGCGGCAATATAATAAGAGGAGCAGAATTAAGTAAATCAGGCGTAGACCGTACCAGAGCTGACCAGTTAGGCATGATTGCTACAAACATCAATGCAATCCTCCTTCAGGATTCACTTAAAAAACTGAAAATACCAACAAGTGTTTTAAGTGCAATACAAATACAGAATATCGTAGAATCTTATACAATACATAAATGTCTGAGCTTTCTGGAAAAGGGCTTTGTTGTTATTATTGCAGGTGGGACAGGAAATCCTTATTTTACAACTGATACTGCCGCCGCATTAAGGGCAATAGAAATAGGCGCTGATGTTTTTCTTAAAGGGACAAAGGTTGACGGTGTGTATTCTGATGACCCGGTAACCAACCCAGGGGCAAAAAAGTACATTAAATTAGAATATATGGATGTACTGACAAAAACCCTCGGCGTAATGGACTCAACTGCTATATCTCTAAGTATGGAAAATAAACTCCCCATAGTTGTGTTCAACTTCAGTAAGAAAGGTAATATAAAGAAGGCCATAACAGGTAATAAAATCGGCACGTACATAGGAAACGGTAAATGAGCTCGACAGAAATACAAACTGAGACAAAGAGAAAGATGGAAAGAACTCTTGAAATCATGAAAGATGAATTAAAGAGTATAAGGACGGGCAGGGCTACGCCGGGCCTTGTTGAAAATATTAAAATCAGTTGCTATGGTTCTCACACGCCATTAAAACAGCTTGCAAACATAGCTGCCCCGGAAGCGCAATTAATCATCATAAGCCCTTACGATCCTTCCATTCTTAAGGAAGTAGAAAAAGCCATTCAACAATCAGAGCTGGGGTTAACAACAAATAGTGATGGAAAGGTCATTCGCATTCCCATACCGCCATTGAGCGGAGAGCGAAGAGAAAAGATTGTAACCCAGATAAAAGAAATGACTGAGGAAACCAAAATAGCTATCAGAAATATAAGACGCGAAGCAAACAAACATATTGATAAAGAAGAAAAAGATTCCATATTAACTGAGGATGAGGCAAAAAAAGCAAAAGAGCAAATACAGAAATTTACACACGAGAACGAAGCAAAATTAAATGAACTTCTAAGCCGGAAAACAGAAGAGCTTTTAAAGATATAAATCAAATGGGGGCATAGCTCAGCTGGTAGAGCACCGCCCTTTTAAGGCGATTGTCGAAGGTTCGAGTCCTTCTGCCCTCACTGAATCTATACCAGTAAATTATACCGGCCCCATCGTCTAGCCTGGCCTAGGACACCGGGTTTTCATCCCGGCAACAGGGGTTCAAATCCCCTTGGGGTCAAGTATTAAAAA
>JBHHYW010000382.1:0-3329 GCA_046757745.1 Candidatus Scalindua sp. | reverse complement strand
CTTTTATTGGGAATATGTAGAAGATTACGGTAGTGTTCGGGAAAAACATGGCAAATGCAATTTCAACGGCAAAAATTGCGCCGGAAGCGCCGAGGATCGGACTATTAGGCGTAAACACACAGCCAAATATGCCGGCAAAGATACCTGCCGTAAAGTACATGGTCAAGAATCTCCTTGTACCCATAGCCCTTTCAACTTCGCTACCAAACATCCATAATACAAGCATGTTTATCATTATATGCCAGGGATCAGAGACACTATGCAGAAACATGTATGTTACGAACTGCCATAACCACAGTTTTCCTACAGCAAATGGTTGGTAGAGCCAGAAAAGAGTTGTAAATCGGTCAGGCCCCAACCTTACATGATGAACAACTCCATCGGTGTCTGGAGATATCCCCATGATCGCCCCCCCCCACTGAGAGCTAATAGTGGAAAATAGAAGCTGGATTATAAAAACAGTGACATTTACAATTATCAGTATCATTATAACCCTGGTCCATTTACTTCCTATTGACACACCAAACCCGGGCTTGTAATAACTATCATTATAGTTTGCCATTTCTATTCAGGATTACTATTTTAGAGATTAATAACTTGCTAATTTCAGTACCTTTAGTGTGAAAAAAAGTTGAACTTTCAATATAACTAATTCAATGAAAAAGTCAAGGTTGTTATCAGATCCCAATTTTATACAGAAGCAACCCATCATATTCTGCCGGACGGAAGCTCCTTTAAAGAAACATGGCCATCATTTGAGATGAAAAGTTCATTATACATCTCTGAAAGCAAAGGATCCCTGCCATGTATTTATATAAAGATTACATAGACGTGAGATTCTGCGCCGTTTCCATAATAAGGGCTAAGTGCGCGGCATTACAGACATTATTCATTAAGTATTTTTTTAAATAGGAAAACACTGAGAACAAGATTAACAATATTTGCAGCCCAAACGGAAGGAATAATTGGAAAATTCATACTATCTGCCAGAACTAATCCTGTTGCAACCAAGGGGTAGTACACAAAAAGTATTAATATAAAGCTAATCCCTAAACTAATAAGCATATTATTGCTTCTTGCCATCATACCTAATGGAATACCTATCAATATGAACGTAAGGCTGGCAAGAGAAGGTGAAAGTCTCTTGTGAATGTTTATTGACAGTTCACGACTCATCTTTCGCTTTTCTGCTATTCCAACACGTTCAGTAAGTACCAGGCGTTCTTTTCCAAGAGCTTCTTTTCTAAGGAGAAATCCTTCTATATCTAACCCTGCCTCCTTAATCTTCTTATTTTCTTTTTCTATCACCCTCTCCGATATCGACACCTTCCTCTTTGCTTTCTTGATCCTGCGTTTTTCTTTCTCTATTATCTTTTCAATCAACAAAACATTTTTCTCAAATTCCCCCTCACTACTAAGATTAAACCCCATAATTTTCATGTTTTCTTCAATCTCTTTGTCTTGTTTCAACTTACTGATATTATTCCGTGCAACATTTATGTAGTTTTCAAAGACACCGACATCAAACTTTGCACGTTTTATCATCTCCTCCTGCTTTGATATTTTCGCTTTGGACTTCTTAATTCCCATTTCAGCTTTTCGCAGTTGCCTCTGAACTCCTTTTCTTTCTTCATCAATAGCCGAAATCCCTCTCATGGTAATCTTGATAGTCTCTTCCGGTCCTTTAAACTGTTTCACTGAACCACTTAATTCATCTTCAATTTTTCCTCTTTGCGCAATAAGACTTGTTAGCGTTGTATATTTAAGCGATTTATGCCTCACGCTCTGCCTTAGTGGAATCTCAAACACGGCTTCCTCAAAGTTCCCAGTTTTAGGAGTATCTATAATGTTCTTAATATCAGGCTTAAGAAATTCACCACGCCTTAATGTCAGCCAAATCCTGTTAACAGACTCATCTACCTCTATTTCACCTTCCTCGGCTAACAATACATTAACTATATAGTCATCAGCATACTCAAAGACTGCAATGTCCCTATAAAGGCCATCTTCAATGCTTTCTATATAAATTTGATATGGATAAAAATCAATCTTTTTTTTAGCTGTTATAAAGTGTGTGGCAAGAACCCGTTTGACTGCTTTCTCCTGAAGTTGTCTCACTTTAAAATACGACCGGGGTAATACTTCGGCATTTAGATATAAGGTTAATATACTGAAGATTACTCCGGTAACGATTATCGGCGTCACTATGTTGTGAAGATGCATGCCAGCTGTTTTGATTGCCGTAATCTCGTTATCAGCACTCAGCCTCCCATAAGTCATAACCGTAGAGGTAAGTAATGAAGCAGGTAAAGCATGCGGGATGGTATATAAGGCCATGTAAGGGAGAATAGAAAAAAGACTTGGCACATCAAGTCCTTTATGAAGCAGTTGAATTGAAAACCCAAGTACCAACAAAAATTCGAGACAAAACAGCGCTGGTATAAATGTCCTTAATAACTCCTTCACTAGGTATCTTTGTAAAATATTAATATTAATCATCTTTGTCAGGTAATTTTATGTTGTGCAAAATATCAGATTTAAAATCTTAAAATCGATTATATCTATCTGGCTTTGAATTGGTCAATCATAAATATCTAATCAGACAACTACTGCAGGAGACACAATCTTTCTATTGACAAAAGCCTTTTGTGTGATAACATCATTTTGAAAACCTTACATGTGGTCTTAGATACATAACAAGCCGAACCGGGAAGTCATATGTCCAGAAACAACAATACGATAAGAGAATGTGCCAGACTGTTCTCATACGCAAAACCACATTGGAAGATGTTTATGTTAACCCTGATCTGCATGGGACTTTTCACACTGTTGATTGGCGCTCAATTAGCGTTAATCAAACCCGTAATAGATCGTTTGATAAGTGGAGAAACAATCAATTCTTCGCCAGAAACATACAGCCTGCAAAATAAAAAAGATTCAGGGGATATATTAAGCAGTTTAAGCCAAAAAGCTGTCACTAGAATTAAAGATACAACATTCATATCAAGATTCGAAGAATTGCTGAAGAAAGTAACAAGCTCTTTTACTTCCATAGGCATCCTTGTTGCGATTATGGCTCCATTTATTCTTGCTTTCAGCTACCTGCAAACATACCTGAAGAGTCATGTCATGTGGAGTGTCCTCATGGACATACGAAATCAACTATGTGAACATTTACTCCCGCAATCACTGAGTTATTTTGAAAACAGAAAGAGCGGAGAACTGATCTCCAGACTTACTAATGATATTACTGCAACACAATTCGGGCTTTCGATACTGTTTGACAGCGTTCTCCTTCAACCCATGCGACTGTTATGCGGATTAGGACT
>JBHHYW010000381.1:0-3330 GCA_046757745.1 Candidatus Scalindua sp. | reverse complement strand
TTTTTAAACCACTTTGCTATTTCACTCAATTCAAGATTTTCACTGGCGGCTTTAATTGTAAAACGCACAAGTTCTTTGTTTGAAGCTGTGAGGGTGTAGTTGTTGCGGCAGAGATCAGAGGACAGAAGTGAGATGTCAGACAATAAACGACAGAGGACGGATGACGGAAGATAGAAGGCAGAATACAGAAGACCTCGTAAACTCGCCTTGCTCGCACGGACCAAGCAGAAAACACATGAAGAGATTTGTGCCTATTATTCACATTATAAGATTGCCTTGAGAAAACTAAAAAATGATGTAATATGTTGTCAGATATTAAACGATTCAACACCTGTTAATTTGAAGTATACAATTTTGAGAGGTAAGAAAATGACAAAAAGAGACATGGAAATAGCAAAGGAATTAAAAGAGAGGTTGTCAATAGCAGTGGAGCTTGTTGATTTCAGGGTTTTTGGTTCACGCGCAAGAGGAGATCAGGATGAGTTTTCTGATTTGGATGTGTTTATAGAGGTAGAAAATAGTAACAAAGAATTAGAAGAAAAGATATACGACATTACATGGGAAGTCGGTTTCGAGAACTCTTTATATATTTCTCCACTTGTTTTTACGCGGTACGAGATCGAAGATTCTCCTCTAAAAGTATCACCGATAGTCAAAAATATTTGTGAAGAAGGAGTTAAGGTATGACAGATAAAGACACTCTTTTTCTTTACAGGCTTAAACAGGCAGATGAAACTCTTTATGATGCAGAACTAATGTTACAAAACAAACTCAGCCCCAGATCGATTACAAACAGGGCATATTATACAATGTTCTATGCAGTATTAGCGCTATTTCTAAGGAAGGACATACATGTAAAAACGTCTAAGCATATTGGCGTTATCTCTTTATTTGATAGAGAATTCATACATACAAATAGGATTGAAAAAAAATACTCAAAAATGTTACACAAAATTTTTAATGTCAGACTAAAGGGGGATTACAAAGAACTTATTGAGATTTCAACTGAGGAGGCAGAAGAACATATTAAACTGGCAAGAGAATTTCTACAAAACATCAAAGCGTATACTGAAAAAAATTGATGTATAAATTAAACCTCTGTGGCTAAATGCAATTACAAATGTCAACTAATATTCAAATCACAGGCACTGAATTCAACTATTACCACATCTGCAAACGGAAGCTGTGGTTGTTTTCTCATGACATCGAGATGGAGCAGGAGTCTGATAATGTATTTCTCGGAAAGCTGATACACGAAAATTCTTATCAGAGGAAGAAGAAGGAAATACTCATTGACGGCGTTATAAAGATTGATTTTATGGACGGTGACGCCGTACACGAAGTGAAGAAGTCTAACAGGATGGAAGATTCTCATATTGGACAGCTTCTCTATTACATCTATTGCCTCAGGCAAAAAGGGGTGGACATACGCAAGGGAATTATCAATTACCCAAAACAGAGAAGGACGACGGAGATAGAACTTACCCCTGAGAAAGAAGATGAAATCAGAGAGACACTAGAAAAGATAAAGGAGGTGGAAAGTTTGGAACAACCGCCGGAATTATTGAACTCAAAGATATGCAGAAAATGCGGGTATGAAGAATACTGCTATTCATGAACTGTTGAAACGGCTGAAACAATTTAAACAGTTTAAACGGATTGTACGGTTTCACCGGCTTAAACTGTTAGAACGGTTAATGCAATGAAACGCAACTATTACATTACAAAGAACGGCAGGCTTAAGAGGAAGGATAACACACTTTACCTCGAGTTTGAATCAGGCGAAAGAAAGGTGATCCCCATTGAGGACGTGGAAGGCCTCTACCTCATGGGTGAGATGGATCTGAACACAAAACTTCTCAACTTCCTTGCCCAGCAGAAGATTCCTGTCCATGTATTCAACTATTACGGATATTATTCAGGCTCATACTATCCAAGGGAACATCTGAACTCGGGATTTCTCTTGGTGAATCAAGTACAGTGTTTTAAGAACAGCAGGAAGAGGCTTACCATTGCAAAGGAGTTGATAAAAAGCGCTTCACACAATATTTTGAGAAACCTGAAATACTACCAGAACAGAAAATCAGGTCTTGAAAACTACATAACAGATATACAAAATAATATATCAGAATTAGAATCTACAAACAACATTCTGGAACTGATGGGCTGGGAAGGACATATCCGGGAGAGGTATTACGACAGTTTCAACGTTATCCTCGACCATGATGAGGAATTTACCAAAAGGACAAAAAGGCCGCCTGATAATATGATAAATGCCCTGATATCTTTCGGTAATTCACTGCTTTACGCCACTACTCTCGGTGAGATATACCACACCAGGCTTAATCCAACCGTCAGTTTTCTACATGAGCCTGGCAACAGGAGATTCTCTCTGAGCCTGGATATCTCTGAGGTATTTAAACCGATAATTGTTGACCATGTCATTTTTAAGCTCATCAACACAAAGATGCTGGGTAAAACAGATTTTGAGAAGGACGTCAATTTCTGTTACCTTTCTGAAAAAGGCAGAAAAATATTCCTGAGAGAGTATGACGAGCGGCTTAAAACTACAATCAAGCACCGCAATCTAAAAAGAAACGTCTCTTACAGACGTATGATAAGGCTGGAGTGCTATAAGATGGAGAAGTATATCACCGGCATTGAAGAATACAAGGCATTCCGGGCATGGTGGTGAAATAAACGTTCAAACCGTTTAAACCGTAAATAGAGGTAAGCATGAATATTATACTTGTTTATGATATAGGAGAGAAGAGGGTTCAGAAGGTGCACAAGCTCCTGAAGCGTTATCTTAACTGGGTGCAGAATTCTGTCTTTGAGGGAGAGCTTACGAAGGGCAGGTTTGAGGCAATGAAGATAGAACTCGAAGATCGCATTAAGGCAGAAGTTGATTCTGTAATCATTTACAAGCTGGGCAGTTTAAAATACACAGAACGTGAAATAGTCGGCGTAGAAAAGAATGCTACGGATAATGTATTATAAAACTTTTACCTTCGCAGCCTTAGCGGTTATTATTAACTGGACTGTCGTCAAGGTACGGTGGTTTTAGCATTACCCGGGGTGGACAGACAAATATATGTTCTTTAACAATTTAAGCCTTTTATTTCTAAGTATTTAGATTTGCCTTTTAATCGAACCAATATGGAATTGAAACGATACATTGTTGTAGCATTGCTTGGCACAATTGAAACTTTTAATCGAACCAATATGGAATTGAAACTACACTATATATAGTATTTTGTCAAGTGATTTTTTTCTTTTGTCAAGGCAAATAGAAAATGTCAGGTTTTTGACAAATTAAAAATGTCAGTA
>JBHHYW010000380.1:0-3332 GCA_046757745.1 Candidatus Scalindua sp. | reverse complement strand
CGTTAGTTGGTTCACTCTCCTCACTGCTAACCGGCAGTAATTCCGACACACCCTCTATCTCATGACAGATAAAACACCGGCTCAACTCAATTATCCTTTTGCCTTTTTCTGCGAGTGTGCCTTCCGGAATTATAGAGGATATATCTTCCGCTTCCTCCTTCACTACGGTGCCCTCCTCTTCGCTAACTTGAATGTCAGCAGTAGCTTCTTCTCCATTCTCTTCCTCTTCTTCATCATCCTCTTCCTCAGGCTTAAAATCCCAATCTTTCATAAGATATTCTACTAATTTTCTTAACTCACCATCCTTAAACCTGTATCTTGCCATTTGTGTCTGGTGAAAATAGCTTTGTGGTTCCTTGATCCAGAGGTATAACCAGTCGCGATTTATCTTCTCTGATACTGCGCCAAGGTCAGGCCCTACTCCCACAGCGCCACCCTTGCCTTTTACCGGATGGCACAAATTACATCTGGCACGTCCCCAAATTGCCTTGCCTCCCGAAACCAGTTCATCCATTTTTTCATATTCTTCATCACTCATGTCCTCATCTGATTTCATCAAATACGAATCCCATTCCTGCTTGGGTAGTTCCTTATCCGCAATACTTGTCAGATATGCCAAGACTGCCTCTATTTCATCATCATTAAGCATAAGTCTTGGCATTCTGGCATTAGGTACCATTTCACTGGGATTTGATATCCACTTTTTAAGCCACTCTTTGTTTGCTTTATGTGTAACATTTTTAAGGGTAGGTCCATTTTTAGAACGCTTATGCGGATCTTCCGGAATGAAAGGCAGCTTTTTATAATCTTTATCACCCCTGTACATCGCCTCTAACTCCAGGAAAAGAGGATCAGATTTTAGCGGTTCTGCAAAAACGACTCTCTCAGAAACAAGTATATAGCCAAAAACCACACAGGCTATTACAATATACGGTATATATTTCCTTCTATCTTTGATATTCATTTTTATTATGCCAGCAATCAAATTTCTAATTATTTTACTCGGCAGGAATTTCAGGTGGAAATCTTCTTATCCTTCCAATAACCCAGAATTGAATGCTTGCCGCCATTATTATGGCAATAATCACATAAAGATAAACACTCTTAGGCGTAGGCATCTCCAATGTTAAATAATACCAGGACGTGATTGATTTTTGTCCGCCAACCTCTTTATTTGAACCATCCCACACAGCTAAGGCGTACGGGATCAGTTTTCCTGTTTCAAATTGAATATCTATCTTCTTGTCATCAGTTACGAGAGGCCTTGTGATCATAACCTTCCACGTTCCATTCTCCCAGTAACCTTTACCTTTTGAATCCTGGCTGTTGGATGGTTGCACGGCAAGATTTTTAAACCCCTTCGCATTCAACTCCCTGATAGTCATAAAATCTTTGAACTTTTCCTCATGCGCTTCTGTTGTCTTTTCTTCTTCTGTACTATCTGCTTGTGTTTCAACTTCCTCTGCCACTACATGGCCTGTTTCTTCCTGTTCCCCGGCAACAATACTGCCGCCGTCAGTAGCAGTTTCTGAACCATCACCTGCTTCTTTTTTCACCACATGTAAAGATTCCTCGTACGCTCTCCAGTGCCAGAGAACTACGCTCTTTCCAGACTCTCCCATGGCAAAGTAGGGCTTCTTAAGCCCTTCCGGTATCTTCGTTGGAAATTGAAGGGCAACAGCATCACTGTAAACCTCACTCTGTTCATTTGTCATATCATCCCATTCCAACAAGAATACTATGTCTTCGTTATTGTACATAGATTTTATCTTTATTGAATTTGCAGATGGTGTCCAAAATCTTGGACTTGCAACAATCTGGCCTGCCATTGGCAACTCGACAGAGATTACGCTATTCCATGTCTCATCGCCAGGACCATCTGGCAAATCTCCCACTGCCAGCTTTGACTTTAGCACAACCTCAGTCTTCATATCGTGAGAGATTGATTTTACGTAATGTGCAAGATGCCATCGATCTTCATCTGTAAGATAATCTGCATAAGAACCCATCGGAGTTTCATTAATACCTGTTGTTACTGTCCTGAAAATATCTTCCGGGGAATTGCCTCCCTTGAACAACCAACTCTTTGTCAGATTTCTGGCTTTGTAAGAAAGGTCCCATTTACCTTTTAATGTAGTTGTTATCTGCCCGTCTGCCTTGCCATCTTCACCATGACACAGGAAACACTTCGCTTCCTTGAACAACTTTTTCCCGCGCTTGACAGATTCTGAATTGGAAGCTACTTTTGCACCAACAGGCGCTACTTCATGACCTTCTGATTCTTTAAAACCTTCATAAAACGTCTTAACGTAATATATAACCTGCCATCTCTCTTCAACGGTCAAGGTGCTCCAGAAAGGCATTGCCGAACCTTCCACACCACTTGTAATTATCCTGAAAAGGTCCTCGTCTGTGGGGAGTGCACCAAGCCCTGTAGAACGTATTTTATATTCATTTCTCGTAAAGTTTCTTGGCTTCGGATCTAAACGTGGAGCTACAGGGCCATTTCCCTCACCCGTTATTCCGTGACAATAGTAGCACCTTTTCTCAAAAATCTTCTTTCCTGCCGCAACTGCTTCAGAGGTTTCCGGTATCTTCCCGGAAACCTCTTTTTTGTAAGTTCTGAACAATTGTGAACTCTGGGCAAGCCCTTCACTGAGACTCAGGAAAGCCAAAAGCCCAGCAAGCAAACATATAAAAAACCCTTTTAAAATGAGATTGTTTTCGTTCTTAAACATGTTTGAAATTCACTTTACTTTTTTATTAATGCTCTATCTCTTCTCTTTGACGCGCCACAACTCCGGCAGTCACATATTCACCCATTATGATCTTCCAGATTTGCGTATCCGTCAATACATCTTTCCATGCAGGCATAGCAGAATCCCACGGCGTAGACACATTTGGAAGCCCGGGTCCACCTTCTTTAATTCTCCAAAAGGCAAAATTTTCTACTACCGTTGCTATTGTGCCGGGGTCGGTAAAATTGATAGGCCTCAAGCGAAAGGCATTAGCAAAAGGACCGTTACCATCAGCCTTTGAGCCATGACATGGACGGCAATTCTGTTGAAAGAGAATTTTTCCCTCTTCTACACATCTTCTTTTAGTTTCTTCATCAGCATTTGCAAAAGGATTTTCTAATTTCTCATACTCCTGCAACAAAGTAGGATGCTGAATCCTCAGTTCCACGGGCGATGCAGTACCAGGCATTGTCCCTGAATAGGCAAACCAGCCAACCAGCAATGGAAAAGATATAACCATCATTTTTTGAAATAACGCCTTTGTCTTGTCATCACCGGCGGGCAGGATAAAACTCAAGAATTTTGCCCACTTGA
>JBHHYW010000379.1:0-3348 GCA_046757745.1 Candidatus Scalindua sp. | reverse complement strand
AAGCGGGATTGGGGTTTTGCGGGTGATTTTGTAGAAGCCATGTGGTTAATGCTTCAACAGGATGTACCCGAAGACTATGTTATATCAACCGGCGAAGCTCACTCTGTTAAGGAATTGGTAGAAATTGCCTTCGATCATGTAGGCTTGAACTGGAATGATTATGTTGTAGTTGACCCGAAGTTTGTAAGACCCGCAGAAGTTGATTTACTATTAGGGGACTCTGCCAAAGCAAGGAATAAACTAAAGTGGCAGACCAGACTGGGGTTTAAAGAATTAGTGAGGATGATGGTAGATTATGATGTTGAGAGATATAAAGTATCAGAATATTCCTCAAAGAATTATGGTGCTCCTACGTTATAAGCTTAAACTCATTTCCTGTCCTGTCTTTTACCATTTCCACATAATGTTTATAGATCCAAGTGGAAAACCGGCTTTTAGAGATTATTTTACATTTACCAGGTCGAATACAAACTCAAGTTCTTTTCCTTCAGGAGAGGTAATTAACAATCTTGCCTCTGAATTTTGGTTTATATCTTCAATCGGGAATTTGTATACACACCCAGCTACATATGCCGGTTCTTCCGGATAAAAACTGCTGGGTTCTGCAAAATCCGGAAAATACGAAAATATTGGATATACCGCCTTGCCATCGGAGTAAAGGATAGCATTATAGCCTCTTGCAAACTCCATATATTCACCGAAAACCGATACAACAAAAGTCAAGCTTTCCTTGATATGTAATGCCCTTAATATTTCTCTTTGAGATAGTTCCCGTCTTTCAACGGCTGCTTTCTTTGCTTTAAAGGCGACATTGTGATAAGGCGTCCATAAAGTAGCCCAACCACTTCTTTTATCAAGGTGCGCTACCCATGGCTTTGCAAAATCTCTTGGGCTTGTACGCTTGTTGGCATGCCCATATTTGATGGCCTCATTTATTTGATCAACCGTTAAATTAACGGACATACAATAAGCAGTTTTATGTGTTAAAATCATTATGGTCAAAAAACCCAAAACAATAACTGTTTTTTTACACATTTATTTTGCCTCCATATTAAAATCTTTTTTTCTTTTTTATCTCTTCGTAAGCATTATTAATTTTTTGAAACTTATCACTGGCTAACGTTGCAAATTCTTCTCCCAGATGAGAAACTCTATCGGGATGATACTTCTTTGATAAAAGCCTGTACGCTTTTTTAATATCTTCAACAGAAGAGTCTTTAGTAACGTTCAAGATTTTATAATGTTTATCGTTATCACTGCAAAATTCTCCTCGTATCTCAAATGCATCTTCTGCATTGATTTCTAGATATCCTATGATGCGGTTTATCATACTTTCTTCATTTGTATGAAACTCTTTGTCCGCAAAAGCAACCATATAGACAATTCTCAATAAAGAAAGCCTCTCCTCATAATTGGAATACTGTTTGTACTCATAGCATACGGCCTGTAAATCTAAGTCTGCTCTGGAAGTATGCATTATTAAATCCCTGATAAATTGCAGGTCTTCTCCTTTAAAACCAAAACTTACAAATGCCCTTTCTATTACATTAGTTTCCTGTTTGCTTATGTGTCCGTCTGCTTTAGCAATTGATATAAGTATTCCGACCAGGTGTGTTATGAAACTTAAAGATCTATCGTGATTACTAACAGGCCTTGCCGTGGTCAGAGTCGCTTTATCAAAAAAATCACCTGTTATAGTGCCAAGGATTGCTCCAAAAGGGCCCCCGAATAGAAAGCCTAAACCTGCGCCAATTGCTTTACCCTTCCATTTTTTCAAGATTCAAACTTCTCCCGACTTATCCAAATCTCTCATGTTTCATTTATTTTCTCTGGGTGCGAGAGGATTTCAGGTCTTCTTGTATTTGTTTTTCTTTAATCCTGTCTTGTGCAATTTCTATGTTAAACTTTGCTTCGAGTTTGCTGGGATCAAGCGCTATGGCTTCTTCCCATTTTGCGATTGCCTCTTCGAACTTTTCCTCTCTATATAGCTGAATTGCTTTATCCAGCAGGTCTTCGACAGGAGATGTTTCCTGTGTCTCTTTTGTCTGGTTTTTCCTGTTCTCGTCTACATTATCTTTTTCCTCTTCAGCGGTTGCAGCTTTCTCACGAGAAGCTTCTAATTTTTCCAGTTTTGCCTTTAGGTTATTTTTATCATTTTCAACTATTGCCAGTTGTTGTTTGGCTTTTTCAAGCAAATTCTTTGTTTCTGACAATTCTCCTTCCAGGTTTTTGCGTACCTTGTTTTGAGACGTTTGTGCTGCTTCGATAGCAATCTGTTTGTCCTTTATTTGTGTATATTCTTTATTTAGCTGATCCTTGGCTGTTTCCAGTTTAATAAGATTCCTTTTCAGCTCGTTATTTTCAGTAGTTAAGCTTCCAATGTTATTAGATAAAGATTCCACCTCCTCTTCCAGGATGTTAATTCTCTCCGTTTTACTTTGCCCACCAAAGGAAAATTTTTCAAGCTGGAGACATCCTGAGTTGAATAATCCAAGGGAAATTATGACAGTTGTTAATATATACCAATACTTAGAACTCATTTTCTTCATGGCATTCCTCCATTTGTCAGGTAGTTTTTTTATCCTGAATCCTTAGAATTGCTAATTGTGAGATTGCTAACTCCTCAATCTTTCTTGTCTGGTGCAGAATATGCTCCCAATCTTTCCTGGTTCCTGTTGCAAGGCCTTTTCTCAAGCGGTTTTCCAGCTTTTTCAAATCATTTTCTAATAACTTAAGCCTGTTTTTTAGATCTTCCATTATAGTGATTAATCTCAAGGACTGGATGCTGTAAAGACTTTCAAGTTTATTCTACTTAACATCTAACTGATGTCAAATATTTTCTACTCTTGACTTGTTAATATGAGAGGGATATAGTTTTAACATGTTGCCATTGCAAAAGCAGGTCACCGCTGTTATCAGGGAATATAATCTTTTCAGGGTAAATGACACGGTTTTATTGGGTGTTTCCGGCGGGCCGGATTCAGTCGCTTTACTAAGTCTAATTTTTGATGCAAATCGTGTAAACCCCACTTGTTCTGACATTTTTATAGCACACCTGAATCACTTAATCAGGGGGAAGGAATCGGAAGAAGATGAACAATTTGTGAACAATCTTGCAAAAAAGTTTAAACTGTCAATTGTTTCTGAAAGAAGGGATATTAAAGAAATTGCACGGGAGCGCAGAATGTCCCTGGAAGAAGCGGCACGGGAAGAGAGGTATAAATTCTTAGAAAATACAGCGAAAAGAGTAGGTGCTAATGTTATTGCCGTGGGTCATAATGCCGATGATAATGCGGAAACAATTCTGCACAGGATAATCCGTGGTACTGGAATTGTAGGTTTAGGCGG
>JBHHYW010000378.1:0-3354 GCA_046757745.1 Candidatus Scalindua sp. | reverse complement strand
TTGCATGACATTTGAGCAATAGTATCAAGATTCATTGTCAGCAGTGCTGTCTGCATACCCATTCTTGCAGAAACTAATGCAGCCTCACACCCAGCATGGCCACCGCCTACTACAATAACATCATAACCAATTTGCATCATTTTGCCTTCTGCACTACCCGCTTCTCTCTAATCACTGTAACAGTTACTTCTCCGGGATATTCTAGTTCTTCTTCTACTTCCCTTGCTATGTCATAGCAAATTTTTGATGCTGATTTGTCACTAACTTTGTCTGGATGGACTATCACCCTTACTTCTCTGCCAGCCTGAATTGCGTAAGCGCTTTCAACGCCACCAAAAGACATTGCAACACTTTCCAGCTTCTCCAGTCGTTTAATGTATTTCTCAAGGGTTTCCCTCCTTGCCCCTGGCCTACTAGCAGAAATTGCATCTGCCGCATTTATCAATACAGAATATACTGTCTCGGAAGGAACCTCCTCGTGATGTGAAGCAATTGCATTTATAACCTCAGGTTTTTCGTTAAACCTTTTAGCAATATCCGCCCCTACAAGAGCGTGAGTGCCTTCAACCTCAGAACTAACCGCTTTCCCAATGTCATGCAGGAGTCCACATCTTCTTGCCGTTTGAGCATCCAGCTTCAATTCACCGGCTAGTATACCTGCTAAATTAGACACCTCTATTGAATGCTGAAGCTGATTCTGTCCATAGCTTGTACGGTACCTTAAACGCCCTATTAAATTGATAATTTCTGAATGCAAATCATGTATTCCCAGCTCAAAACTTGTCTGTTTGCCAGTTTCCTGAATAATCTGTTCAATATCTTTTTCCGTTTCCTGCACAACTTCTTCAATACGTGCAGGGTGAATTCTGCCATCCAAGATTAATTTCTTCATTGCCAGTCTGGCAACCTCTCTTCGTACACCGTCAAAACCGGAAAGCACAATGATTCCCGGGGTATCATCAACGATTACATCTATACCTGTTGCCTTTTCAAATGCACGTATATTTCTACCTTCACGGCCAATAATTCTTCCTTTCATTTCATCACCAGGCAACTCAATCGTACTTACAACATTATCGGCTGCATTACCTGCAGCACACCGCTGTATTGCAGTACACACTATTGAGGCTGCAATCTTATCAGCTTCTTCTTTGGCTTTTTTTGTATGCTTTTCTATTAAGCTGGCGCATTCCTTATCAAGTTCTTTCTCCAGGCGACTCAGTAACAGTTTTTGAGCTTCTTCTCCGGATAATCCTGAAACTCTATAAAGATTGTTTTTTTCTTCCTGTATCAAATCGTCAAGCTGCATTTTTTGCTTGCCAAGCTCTCTCTCCTTGTTTGACAGGTTTGAAGCCATACTTTCAATGTATTTCTCCTTCTTTGTAAGTATATCAATCTTTCTCTCCAGATTGTCTTCTCTTTTGCTTAAACGCTTTTCCATCTGACGTAATTCAAGTCTCGTTTCTTGTGTCTCTTTCTCAATGCGCTCTTTTCTTTTGTACAAATCTTCTCTGGCTGTAATATCGGCGTTTTTTAATATTCTCTCTGCCTCTAATCTTGCATCTTTAATCACGTTCCTGGAAGTTCTCTCCCTGCTAACTTGACGCAACTTTAAAAACAAATAGCATATTAGAAAACCAAAAGTTATACAAACCGGCAATACAAACACATAAAATAATGTTGGTAATTCAGCGAAAATATAAATTGGTCATCACCGCCTTTTATATATAAGATTTAGAAAAATTCTGGAGATGCAACTGGAAATTCTAAAAACTCGAAGATTAAGAGGATTGAGGTTCGGAAAAAAATAAAAGCCAGTATTTATTTTCGTCTCTTGTACTTTATCGAAAAGATTTCGACTAAAAATGGCTTTTATATCCCATTGAAATGATTCTACCTATAAAAAAACAAACTATATTCGAATATGCGGGTTAGCTTTATACTAATATGTTATTAATTACCCAAAATGCTATATAAAGTTTCTTTTTTTATAAAAAAACATTCAAGACAAAAATTTAATCAATAGACCAACACACAGGATTTAAATCTTTTCATCTTAATGGAATTCATATAAGAACCATTTAAATACAGTCAAAAGCTGTTCACAGTAAATAGTAATAGGAGTTTCCTTACTCAATCTTCTTTCGTATAAGACTAATCTATAACACCACTTAACTAGTACCACTTTTTATGCTTTATTAGGATAGAAGTAGAAATAACTGTTTCAGAAAACGCTAAAAGCATGTGCATAATTGCAGCACTAGATATTTTCTCATATAGCCTGTGATTTTATATAACAAATAGACGGAAGTCAAGTAATTAAAAACAGTTAAAACAAAAGAATGTAAAAAAATTTGTAAATACTTCCACAAATGTTATTATAATCAATACCTTATTTCTTGAACAGCTATCTTATCGCAATATATAAAACTTCGCTACTGGCTGCAAAACAATACTATGAACTTAATACAATCTGAGCAAAACACGTTCATAAGATTCTTTTCCATCCTGAAACTAATAAAATTTTCACATACTATTTTTTCTTTACCATTTGCCGTGATGAGCGCATTCATTGCTGCAGATGGTGTGCCTGGCATAAGACAACTTTTATTAATACTAGGCGCACTGGTAATGGCGCGCAGTTGTGCAATGTCTTTTAACAGGCTTGTGGATGCCAGATATGATATTCACAATCCCAGAACATCCTATCGTATTCATCTCCAGGGACTTATAGGAAAGACAAATCTCTGGTTTTTCACAATCTCCTGCACAATTTTGTTTGTTGTTTTTGCTGGGATGTTAAATCGCCTGTGTTTGCTCATATCTCCGTTAGCCCTCATGATAATCTTTGGATACTCATACACCAAGAGATTCACCAATTTGTCACATCTTGTTCTGGGACTATCACTTGCTTTGTCTCCAATAGGCGCATGGATAGGTATAACAGGAAAAATTGCAATTGCCCCTTTTATACTAGCACTTGCCGTACTACTATGGACTGCGGGGTTCGATATAATTTATGCATGTCAGGATTTACAGCATGACATCAAAACCGGACTACATTCTATCCCCAGTAAAATGGGTCTCCAGAACTCTCTTAAACTATCTTCAGTACTGCATTTTATAATGGTAATCGTACTATTTATTTTTATGTACTTTGCTAAACTCAATTTTGTTTATTTTGGAGGAGTTTGTTTTGTTGGTATAATGCTGATTTACGAACATTCGCTGATAAAACCACATGATCTGTCAAAGATAAGTCTGGCCTTCTTTACAGTTAATGGCATTATTAGTATGATTTTGATGGCTGTAACGCTTGTAGATATATTTATCTTTTATTAAAAAGCCATAAAA
>JBHHYW010000377.1:0-3361 GCA_046757745.1 Candidatus Scalindua sp. | reverse complement strand
TTCCATTTCATCCTCCGCCAACAAAGGTAACTATCTCCAGACTATCATTTTCCTGCAGAATCTTTTCATTAAATTGTGTACGAGGAACGATTTTATGATTTAATTCTACGGCAATGTATCTATTATCAATATCCAGACTTTCCAATAGTTTAGATACAGAGGTTTCTATCGGACATTCCTTCTTTTCGCCGTTTACGTTGATTTGCATCGTTAAGTCAGGATTCTTCTTTAGCAGGTTCAAGTTCAGGTTCTCTTCCCATTACATAATTGTCTATTGCCACAGCAGCCTTTTTGCCTGCACCCATTGCGAGAATTACGGTTGCTGCCCCGGTAACTATATCTCCTCCTGCAAAAACACCCTTCTTGGATGTTAATCCGGTTTCTTCATCGGCAACTATGTTACCTCTCCTGTTTGTTTCTAAACCGGGTGTTGTAGAAGGTACAAGTGGATTAGGGCCGTTACCTATGGCAACAATTACACACTCGACGTCCAGGACAATTTCAGAACCCTCGATAGGTATTGGACGTCTCCTGCCTGATTCATCCGGTTCGCCCAATTCCATCTTTATACATTCCAGACCCTTCACCCATCCATTTTCATCACCTAAAATCCTGATAGGGTTCATTAGGAATTTGAACTTCAAGCCTTCTTCTTCGCCATGATGAATTTCATCTATTCTGGCAGGCATCTCCTTCCTGGATCTACGATAAACAATGTACACCTCTTCTCCTCCCAGACGTAGAGCGGTTCTGGCAGAATCCATTGCCACGTTACCGGCGCCCAGTACGGCAACTTTCTTTTTCCTCAATACCGGTGTTTCGTATTCCGGATCATATGCCTTCATTAAGTTTACCCTGGTCAGGTATTCATTGGCTGAATATACGCCGTTTAGATTCTCTCCCTGTATCTGCATGAACATCGGCAGGCCGGCTCCGGTACCCAGAAAAACTGCGTCAAAGCCATTGTTTAAAAGTTCATCTACTGTCTCAGTCTTTCCTATAACAGAATTGAGTTCAATCTTGACTCCCAGCTTCCTTAAATAATCGACCTCGGATTCTACTATGGATTTTGGCAGTCGAAATTCCGGTATTCCGTAAACCAGTACGCCACCGGCTTTATGTAATGTCTCAAAGATGGTTATATCATGTCCTTTTTTTGCCAGATCCCCGGCTACGGTAAGACCGGCAGGGCCGGATCCGACCACGGCAATCCTGTGTCCTGTTTTCTCAGGTATTTCCGGAATAAATACATCACCATGTTCTCTCTCATAATCCGCTACAAACCGCTCAAGATTACCTATACATACGGGATCGGATTTTTTACCAACTATACAAACCTTTTCACATTGATCTTCTTGTGGGCATACCCTGCCGCATACGGCGGGGAGGCCGTTCGTCTCTTTTATCTTACGGGCTGCGCCAATAAAGTCACCCTCGCCTATAAGCTTAATAAATGCGGGAATATCTATATTAACAGGGCATCCCTCAAAACATAACGGCTTTTTACATTGAATACATCTAGTAGCTTCTCTCTTGGCCTGTTCAACAGAATATCCAAAAGGAACCTCTTTGAAATTCTTCCTTCTTGTTTCTGCGGCTTGCTGTGGCATTATCTGCCTTGGAATTTTTGGTTTCTTTTCCCCTTCTTTTAAAACAGTCTGCTGACTCAAAAGCTCTTCTTCGACCTTTTTATAGGTTTTGGTTTTTTCTTCTTCCATACTACACGGTTCTGCTTGAGTGTCCTTCCGGCTATCCTCCGTTTCGCTATCAGTATAAACCCTTAGCCTTTTCATCAACATATCAAAGTCAACTTCATGGCCATCAAACTCAGGGCCGTCTACACAGGCGAATTTTGTCTTGCCGCCTACTTCTACACGACATGCGCCGCACATTCCGGTTGCGTCAACCATAATAGGATTAAGGCTTACTATTGTCTTGATATTATATGGTTTTGTTACTTTGCATACGGCTCCCATAAGCGGTACGGGACCAACGGCAAATACGATGTCAATTTTCTTCTTGTTATCAATCATCTCCTGAAGTATTTGTGTAGGAAAACCGTGGAACCCCTTAGAGCCGTCGTCAGTAGCAATCAATAATTCGTTACTGATTTCACGCAGCCGATCTTCCATCAGCAGCAAACTCTCGTTTCGTGCGCTTATGATAGAAATCACGTTATTTCCGGCCTCATGCAGAGCCTCTGTTATTGGCATTGCCAGGGCAATACCCAGGCCGCCGCCAATACATACTGCCGTCCCGAAATTTTCAATATGAGTGGCATGTCCTAAAGGCCCTAAAATATCCCTTATACAATCTCCAGGTTCTAAAGTAGCTAATAGCTTGGTAGTATGGCCAACAGCTTGAAAAACTATGTCAATAGTGCCTTTATCCTTATCAGAACTTGCAATTGTCAGTGGTACCCTTTCGCCTTTTTCGTCAGTTATCAATACAATAAACTGGCCTGCTTTTCTCTTAACGGCAATCTTTGGCGCTTCAATCGTTATGGAATAGATTGCTTCAGCAATCTTTTCTTTCTCAATTATTTCATACATAGTCTTTTTCCTTCATTACACGCGAGTACAATTTAATAAAAAATATATTTTTGCTTAATCTGTGACGGTCATTTCTGGTAATAATAGTTTTCAGGATTTTGTTGAGTATTTTTGCTAAGTAAAATTTTGAATTACATATTGTAGTTTGTATTATAACAATTTCAAGGAAAAAGAGATTTTGACAAGCTTTGAATGCTTATATATAATCCTAACCTGTCATAAATAGTTAAAAGAGTCCACGAAAAACACAAAAACAGAATGAGTCCATCGTCTAAATCAACCAGGTTACAGAAAACAAAGGCTGAGATATTGTCGCTACTTAACGGTCTTTCTGATAAAGTTGATTTAGAAAGGAAGCTGGGCATGGATTATGTGCAGTTGGCTCCAATTGATATCCATAACGAAAGGAATGTGGACGAGTTGAGTAAACCAGAGAAGACTAAAGAACTTAATAAATTAGAGATACAGGTAAAAAAATGTACAAAATGCGGGTTATGTGAAGGTAGAACGAATGTAGTCTTTGGGGTTGGTGACCCTGATGCAGATCTTATGTTTATTGGAGAGGCGCCGGGCTATTATGAGGATGTGCAGGGGGAACCATTTGTCGGCAGGGCAGGGCAGCTACTAACCAAGATTATAGAATCGATAGGTTTGAAAAGAGAGGAGGTATATATTGCCAATATTCTGAAATGCCGTCCTCCGGAGAACAGGAATCCCAACGCCAGCGAAATAGTTTTATGTACACCGCATTTGATTAAGCAGATTGAGATAATACGCCCAAAGGTAATATGCGCATTGGGAACATTTGC
>JBHHYW010000376.1:0-3367 GCA_046757745.1 Candidatus Scalindua sp. | reverse complement strand
GTATGAACTAACTCATTTTAGAATATTTAGTTTTATTGATTTCTTGTATAGAGAAATTGGTTGATTGCTTGAAGAGATTGAATAAGGGTGAGATAGAATAGCAGATGCCCGCCAATAGAACTATGTGTGGTTTCAACATTATTTCTGATTTCCATTCTATACATATTGTAAAAAACTAACTACTGCTCAGATTGTGGCAGTTTATACCTTACGTCAGCCGACTCCGTACCATTCCCTGACAGCAGAGTAAAGTTCGTCTCTGCTCCTTGCGGCTATTAGATCAGCCTGAACCTTTTTACGTACTGGATGATGCCTGCTGTATCCAACTGCGAATTTGCGAAAATATCTGACGCTCTTTTTCATCGTGCGCATTTCTGCTATCAACTCATAGTGTCTCAGGAATACTTCTCCCTGCTCGGCCAGGCCGGGGCCTTCCGGTTTTGGCCTGCCTTCCCACAACGCACGGGCCTCTTTGAAAATCCATGGATTGCCGATAGCGCCTCTAGCTATGATCACTCCATCCAGGCCGCTGGTTTTCAGGCGTTCGACTACGGTCTTGGCGTCCATCAGGTCACCGCTGCCAACGATAGTTGCATGTGGAAACTCACGTTTTACCTCTGATATTATTTGCCAGTTGCTAATGTTACGGTACAGTTTTTTTACGGGTCTGCCGTGGATGATTATCGCATCAACTCCTTCGGCAACCGTTCCCTGACATATCTGCCAGAATTTATCCAGTGATTCCCGGCTGTTGTCAAACCCGGTCCGAAGCTTGATAGTGACAGGGCATGAAACTGATTTTCTCACATACTGAAGGATCTTGATAGCCTTCTCAGGCTCTTTCAGCAGATATCCTCCACTGAAACGCCTGAGTACTTTCGGTGCAGGGCAGGCAAAGTTCAGATCTATCAGGTCGAATCCAATATTGGCAAATGATTCAGCTGCTATTGCCATAGTTTCAGGATTTGAACCGAGGATCTGGGCGCCGACCGGGCCTTCATCCACTCCGGGCCGAGAATATAGCCTGTCAAAGGCTTTCCTGTGCAGAGCGATCTTGTCGAGCATGACGCCTGTATACGTAAGAGGCGCGCCATACTTGCAGGCAAGTATGCGCATAGCCCTGTCCGAGTATCCACTTAAAGGCGCCTGGAAAAATGGTACATCAAGACTAAGGTTACCCAGTTTCAACATTATCTAACCCGACTATTAATTATGAAGTTAATAATACCTTTCATTCTAGAATAATTATGATTATGATGCAATAGTGCAGTAAGTAAAAGATCAATTCAGAAAAGAAGAATAATCTTATAGTGTATTAAGTGGGAGGAGGCTATTAAGTTTCCTTGCCTGGAAAATACCATGGGAAGGCTCATAGAAGAGAGACCTCTGAGAGATAAACTTTTTGTATTCAAAGACAGGAAGGAAGCAGGCATGCTTCTTTCTAAAGGTCTTTCCAAATACAAGAATACAGGAAACATAGTACTTGCCATCCCTTCAGGCGGTGTTTCTGTCGCTGTAGAGATAGCAAGGGCTCTTATGCTTTCTCTGGACGTAGTCCTAGTAAGGAAGATTCAGATACCCTTTAATCCTGAGGCCGGATTTGGAGCTGTTGAACCTGATGGCACGGTGCTCTTTAACGAAGAGCTTCTCCAGAGGCTTGATCTCTCAGAGAAAGAGATTGAAAAACAGATTTACAAAACAAAAGATATTATCAAACGGAGGGATGAAATATTTAGAAAAGGACAGGACTTTCCTTCTATAAAAAACAGGACGGTGATCATAGTGGACGACGGTTTGGCAACCGGTTACACTATGCTTGCTGCCATAGATTTTGTAAGGAGACAGGAACCACAAAAGATTGTCGTTGCAGTCCCGACAGGTTCTAAAGAAACTGTTGATACTATATTAACTCATGTAGAGGAGCTTTTGTGCCTGAATGTGAGAGGTAGGTATACTTTTGCCGTCGCTGAAGCATATGAGAACTGGTATGACCTTGAAGATAAGGAGGTGATTTCGCTATTGAAGAATTTTACAGAATAGAGGAGTAATGATCTGACTGATGACTCACGTGATGTTGTTCTGTTATTCAACGCTTGTAATCTAATTTACGTAAGAGCGCCTTTCTGCGTCTATATCCTTGTCCTCTTCTGTGCCTTTTGGCACACCGTCTATTACACCAGTTATCCCGCGACCAAGTTCTGTCTCCGCAATAACCACCTCGACCGTCTTGATAAAATGCGTCTGTCCAATTATTATATTTGCTCCTTCAGGAGTCTCCATCTTAACTTTTTCAAATTCCATATGTTTTCTATATCTATATCAAAAATTTTGCCTTCTGACAAGCAACAAGTAAATGTTGTCACCTATTCAAAATTTTGTTGTACGGGTTTAAGATTTTGAACCCCTACATATTCCTTTATCATTTCAGGTTTTCTTTGCGCTCTTTGCTTTGCGGTGACAAATTACTCTTATATTCAGTTTCTCTGTCTATCCTTCTTGCCAGTTCGCTGGTGTATTGTCTGCCAAGAGATTTAGCATATTCTTCTATCCAGTCTGTAAGTCTTGTTTTGCCGGTTGGGGGTGAATTGACGCAGAGATGATTGGACATAAGCCCTTCGATCTCTTCACGCGTAACAAGAACATCATTAACCACCTGGCTTATAATTCTTCCTGCGACATAGACTAATGTTGGATGTACAGAGATGATGGGTCTTCTCCTGCCAATAATCCTGCCGATTGTCTGAACGAGTTCTTTGTATGTGAATGTTTCAGAGCCGATTGCATCAATAATGGAGTTTTCTGCCTTCTCTCCATATTCAACTGCCAGTTCAGCAAGATCATCAACGTAAATGGGCTGAAGACGGTACTGCCCATCTCCGAATACTGCAAATACCGGTAGTTTTCTCAGAGCCCATGCGATGTTATTAATAAGAATATCTTCTTTTCCAAAGAGTACTGTCGGGCGGAGGATTGAGTATGACAGGCCGGTGTCAATTAATGCCTTCTCCAATTCTGCCTTTCTTCTGAAATATTCTAAATGTGAATCCTCCGATGGGTTAGTTATGCTGATGTGGACTATCTTCCTTACTCCCGCTTCCTTTGCGGCATTGAACAACGTAAGGGAATTTCTCAATGCATCGGCCATGGTAAATAGTTTGTAATTGAATCTAACCCAGTATGTATTGTATAGAACACGTACGCCTTTCAGCGATTTTGTCAACTTTTTAGGATTATCAAAATTGAAGGGATATGCCCGTACCTTTTTCCCAAAAGGGTTGCTTCGATGAATTGAATTTGTCAGGGTGATTACTCGATAATGTTTGTTGAGTAATTTTTGTGTAATATATTTGCCGGAATATCCGTAAGC
>JBHHYW010000375.1:0-3385 GCA_046757745.1 Candidatus Scalindua sp. | reverse complement strand
GCACCCGCTCGTATGAACCTTCCGGCCCTGCCTCATCTAAAACGGAAGCTCTTACTACTAAGTCATATAGATGCTTTGTTAATTTAACGGAGCGTTTATCGACATTTATGCATACTTTGTCATTTTTTTCATCAAAATATTCCAGATTGCCACATGTAATTGGTAATAGTCCATCTTTTTTGAACACACAGATCTCATCACCAGCCTTTAAACGTTTGTCTCCTCCAGGCTTTAACATAATACGCCTCCTTCCTTACACAATTTGTTAATAATCTTACTTCTGTATATTTAAAGACAAATTATATAAGTGATATATTCCCATAAAATAAATAAAACTGTACTTATCATAATATCACCCGTTTATTTCTTTATCGAGAGAAAAAAGTTGAATTTATATGGTTATCTTAATAATATTGCCGTGTCTTTAAATCACTTTCATTGAAAGACAACATCTGTATCCATGCTTGAAGCCTTACCGGGCAGAAACCTGACATACGGAATCTTAGCGGAGAAACCTTTGAAAAACGGTAGAATTGGTCAATTTATACTCTTACTCATAATGCTATTAGCAGGGTGTTCCCTCAATAGTGCTTCAAGTTCGTGGAATCGCAACCTTGCCCTCAACAGAGGTGACTATGATTTTGCATTGTTATCTTACCTTTCAGAAACTATCCGCAGGGAGAAAACGGCAAATCCAGCACTTATTTATATGCGGGATAAACCATGGTTGCGTCTGAAAGTCCCTTTAATGCTGAAACTGGAAAAACTCCATAAGCACTCAGACAATCTTGGCCTGGACCAAAGCGACTACGTCATCCGTTTGTTCAACACTGGAAAGATAAATTCGTGATGATGAACCATCGCGTTACGGTTCCTGCCTCGCCTAACATATTACGTGTATATGAACCAAAATATTGTTCTGGCATCAATGCTTCTGAGCATGATCTCGTACTTCGATATGCTCCCTGCATTGTGATCTATGGTGAGGAGGCTATCAAATATCCACCTGATAATGACAGAATTGGCAGTGTAGTCTTATCGGAAGGCGAGCGAGGGCGTACACAGGTTTCAGTAGATGTTTCCCAACCGGCGCTGTACTTTCACGCCAAGAAACTCAATCCGTTAGACCCAGATGACTCTGCTGTGATACAGCTTACTTATACATACTGGTTCCCATCACACCCGCATAAAATGTTTTTAGATGTGGAGTCTGGAAGGTTTGAAGGGCTGACTTTTCGAGTAACCCTGTATGAGTCCGGTGACCCGATTATATACGAAAGTGTTCTGGCATGTGGTTGTTTTCATGGGGCCTATGTGAATGCTGCCGTTGAAGAGGCAGCCCTGGCCATGTATGGCAAGCCGGAAGAAGGCATGGAGTTTGTGATAGAGCGAAATCTAAAAGACCGGATGCCAATGGTTATTCACGGTGTGGTAAAAGAGCGCCCGAAAGGTAACGTCCGGCCGATTCTTTACATTGAGGCTGGTACGCACATTTTCAACGGAATGCGCATAGCATCATGTGATGCAATTAACATTGAACCTGAAGAAATAACTATCTATCCCTATAAAAGGCTGGAAAATCAGCCTGGAAAGACACGCTTCCTGAGCATGTTTGATAAGAATGGGAATGTGTATGATGCAGAGCGTTTAGAAAGTATAGTGTTGAGCGCCCTGGGCATGTTCAAGACAGGTCACCCTCGTCAGCATTTATTGCAAAAAATAAATTTTGATGAGGCCTATCTGGATGATCCGGATCTGTTTGTAAATTATTTACGTATTCCACCCTCAGTATGGCATACGCATTTATTGCAAAATAAAGGAGGCTGACATTAATTAGATATTTAACTATCATATTTTTGATATTTGTTCTAATTTCTTGTGCACGCACGCAAACAAACATAACAAATAGAAACCTGTCTAGTATAGATTCTTTCGTAATAGGTGATTCCAAAGACGTCTTAATTATATGTGATGTTGTCTTAACGGTAGAACGGCCTGTGGAAGAAGTATTTGCATATCTCATTGATCCGGATACGGTGCCGGATTGGCAGCCGGATATTGCGAAACAAACGAAGATTACAGAAGACCCGATGAGAGTTGGAACCAGGTTACTGAATTCGAGAAAGACTGTATTTAATAAGAATTTTGAGTATGAACGAGAGGTGGTAAAATATATTCCATTTAAAACCTACAGTTTTAATAATCTGGATCCCTCTTTAAGATTCAACATTACGTATGGTTTAGAACCCGTGAAAAATGGGACAAAAATTAAGATATTGGGTACGTTTTTAGAACCAAAAACAGGTCGTTATCGATTTTTGCCACGCTGGATATTGAAATATGCAATAAAAACTGTATTTGTGAAACACAACAAACTATTAAAGAGGAATATTGAAAGCAAGTATTCAATAAATGTGAACAAATGGTATGAGTAACTTTTATAATTTCCCAAGTTTTCTGTAACAGCACCTGCAGGTACTATCCATCTAAAAGTTCGTAGTTTTGTTACAAATCTCGATACAGCAATATAAGTTTTTACTGATACCGGAACACATCTTATGTTTACTACCATATTTAATAACACTGATAATAACCGTGGCGAAACTGATACCTGTACTCAAAGTCTCTATATCTATCGGAATATACCGCATCACGCTCCTTATCTTCCTGTGCAATTGCGGTTTCAATGCTACTTGTCATCAATTCCGCAGTTGCTGGCAAGATCTCGCCACTCTTCAATAGTGTAATGTTTTTCTGTAATGTCCCTGATAAATTATCGGCAGGAAACATATCTAGGTATGACTCCCACTCGTTAATTGAATCGTCAATTGCATCATCGGTTTTCCCATATTTCAAATACGCCATACCCAGAAACAACCTTGCCCTCTTATCGCTGATTCGACGTTCTTTTGCCGCTTTAAGTTGCGAGATAGCCTGTTTATACATCCCGGCTTTATAATAGGCTATTCCGAGTTGCGTTTGCGCATTTGGATATTCCGGGTTTTGCTCTAAAACAGTTTTGAATGCATGTATTGACTCAGGATACTTTTCCTGCCTTAAGTAGCTTTCACCTGAATTATACCGCATCCCTAAACACCCGCTAAATATCATTGAAAATATTAAAATGATTAGCAACTTTATTAATTTTCCCATTTCGCTTTTCTCCACTAACATAAATGGAATAATCAATACACCTACCTTCTTATAAATGACAAATAGTAACAGAGATATATTCCCGGAAAATAACTAAACTAGTAAAGCTGGCTTTTCTCTGCGGTGAAAAGTCTTTAGCCTTTAACATTCCTGTGTATTCTGATGTTTAACCTGTCGGTAGTTTTCAGGCTATTTCATATTGACATTCAACTGATAAAGAGTAAGAATAACT
>JBHHYW010000374.1:0-3396 GCA_046757745.1 Candidatus Scalindua sp. | reverse complement strand
GGGCATGAGAGGCCCTCAATCCCACTCCGCAATATGTGACAATTTCCTTTGATTTGTCCAACCGATCCATTTTCGATCTGAGTTCGTTTAATGGTATGTGGAGGCAACCTTCTATGTGTCCGCTATCACATTCCGGTTTCGTACGAACGTCCAGCAAGATGAAATCGTCCTTCCTGTCTAACTTTTCTTTAGTCTCAATTGAAGATATACTTTTCGTTTTTCCCTCCAGTTTATTGCACAATACATTTGCCGCTGTAATTACAGGATCCATCGGGGACGAATAGGGCGGGGCGTATGATAAATCATATTTTGATAGTTGTTCAATAGTCGCTCTTCCCGTTAAAGCAGAGGCAACGACATCAATTCTTTTATCAACGACACCATCTCCGACAATTTCAGCGCCGAGGAGAAGTCCGGTTCCTTTTTCAGCTATCAACTTTACAATAATCCTCTTTGCCCCGGGATAATAGTGTGCTTTATCATTTGATGGAACGATTATAGACTCTGTATCAAAACCATTTTTAATGGCCTCTTTCTCCGATAGTCCGGTTTTGGCGACAGACCAATCAAACACCTTAACAATAAATGTGCCCATGATTCCCGGGAAGGTGTCATTCCCACCAGTAATATTAATCCCTGCAACCCTCCCGTGTTTATTGGACGTGGTTGCCAGTGGAATCCAGACAGGCATACCTGTAACGAGATGTGTCGATTCTACACAATCACCAACGGCATAGACATCAGGAATATTTGTTTCAAGCTTATCATTTACGTGTATTGCACCTGTTTGGCCTATCTCAATTCCTGCATTCTTTGCCAATTGAACGTTCGGTCTTATGCTAGTTGCCAGCAAGACAAATTCTGCAGGGACAGTCTGTTTCTTTGTAACCACGTTTGCTACATTACCGTCTGCATCAGCCTCAAATTTCCTTACCTCGTCCTCTTCAAGAACCTGAACCCCTTTTGCCTTTATATAATTCTGAACTAAAAGTGCAATATCCTTATCAAAATTAGAAAGTATCTGGTCGCGACGTATAATCAGCCTTGTATTGATTCCTTGTGCGATCAAACTTTCTGCCATTTCCAGGGCAATAAAACCACCACCAACAAGTAAGGCATTTTTTACCCTCTTTTGCTGGATGAGGGATTTGATCTGCATTGCGCTTGGGATATTATGTAAGGCTAAAATATTTCCATATTGCACACCTTCAAATTTTGGAATATTTGGACTTGCACCAACGGCTAAGACGAGCCGGTCATAAGCCAGAGTTAAAGATTGATTTGTTTCGAGGGTTTTTATCTCTACATTTTTCGATACCGTACCGATTGATTCGGCACGATGTCCTGTCAGGACATCAATGTTCAACATCTCTCTGAAGAAATCAGGTTTCCTTACTATCAGCGAGTGACTATCTTTAATTTTATCTGAAATGAAATAAGGCGTCCCGCAAGACGCGTACGAGATTTCAGTTTCTTCCGTAACAAGTGTTATTTTTGTATCTGGGGCTTCCCTCCTTGCCTTCGCCGCAGTCTTTGCCCCTGACGCCACAGCGCCAATTATGACTATACGTTTCGGTTCCATTTTAAACCTTTTTGGATTTAGCTTTTAATATTTTATTTTAACTCAGAGGCGTAGAGGTTGCAGAGAAAAAAGAAATTTATGTTGCAGGGATTCAAAATTCTGAACTCCTGTTTTCACTCTGCGTCCTCCGCGTCTCTGCGTTAAGGTAATTTAATCTGAAACTCTCAGTTTATGCACAACAAAAACAGCAACTTACATAACAGCGAAAAAACGAAAACATGTTGTCCGTTTAGGAGCTTTAAGCGTCTAATGATTACTATCGATATAGCCATTTACAAAATCTGACATTGCCGGATCATCGCACTGGAAACCCATATCATGCGCTTTTTGAAGCGTTTCTTCTCCAGACCAACCCGATTCAATTGCAATATGCATCATAGACAAGGCTCCCGCCCGTTTCCCCTTTTGACAGTGAACCAGAACAGGTGATGGGAGTTGTTTAAGGGTCTGGCGGAACCGGTCAACTTGCTCTGTATTCATGCCATTTGATGGTACGGGAATGTGTACGTACTCCATTCCAAGAGCCTTGACTTTTTTGCCTTCTTCGTCAGGGGACATGGACTGTTCATTCTCTCCGTCAACACGTAAATTGACAATACTCTTAAAGCCCCTGTTCATCAGTTGACTGAGTTCTTCCTCTGAAGGCTGTGCTCCGATAGTTATGCTTTCGCTAATTTGCATTTCATTATCCATTTTACTTTCTCCATATTACCGTGATTTATTAACTTATTTTTCCAGGAAACAGAAATAGTAGTAGAAAATCTACTATCAGGCAAGTTTTTTTATTATGCAGGTAATATAAATGGTTTTTGTTTTACTTTTTTAGTAATTCTAATAAATTGAGCAATTTTGTAGCCGCAACCATGAAGTTGGGTTGGCATTGTCTTCATTTGATTGGCTAAGTGTTTCGATTCCATTTTTCTCCTCCCACAAATTATTCAGTAAATCTGCCATCATCTTTTGACATGGATAGTTTGTGGATATTTTTTTCAAGCCATCCAATTTCCACTGTTTTTCGAACGTCAAATGTCGGTACATACGGTTTGATATCCAAAAGTGGAGTGTTATCAACAATGTCAACATCCTGAATTTGAAGTAGGTTTCCTTCAATCTCAGTAAGGCGTACTATAGAGATGCCGATTGGGTTTGGTCTACTTGGAGCCCGTGTTGAAAAAACTCCGTGGTTTTCATTATCCAAATATGGCTTTACTTTTAAGGATGGTTTTCTGGCTAAATGAAAGTGGTATACTAATACTATGTGAGAAAAGCCTTCAACATCTTTTAATCCTTCTGCAAATTCCGGGAACACTTCAACTGTTCCTCCGATGCCTTTGGCACCAGAAGGTTGTATTGGTGTTCCTTTTGGTTCTTTGAATTGAGAATAGATAACTCCTATTGGCGTATACTTTATTTCTTTCATAATTACTTTTTAAACTCAAGAAAGTATTCATACGGAAGCAACTCATCATTCTGCTTTAAAAATATAAACCCGGCATTTGTTATTATTGAAATCATCTTTTCTAAGGGTATTTTTATATCTTCAGGTGGTACTTCCGGCAAATTGCCTTCCTTAAACTCTATGATGACCAGCCTTGAATTATTTTTCATTTGAGAAAAGAGAGCTTTCAACCAATCTCCTCTGTTTTCTACATGATGGAGAACATCGCAGATAAAAACCAAATCTACATCTTCAGGGATTTTGGGGTTATCAGGAGTTGACAAGATCACTTCAATATTCTGAATTTTGTTCAAAACAACATTATGATGTATATGACGTATCATCTCCGGTTCAATATCAACTGCGTAAACCTTTC
>JBHHYW010000373.1:0-3399 GCA_046757745.1 Candidatus Scalindua sp. | reverse complement strand
CTTAGGGTTAAAATATTTACTTGATGAATGTGGGGTATCTGCAGATTTTGCAATTATACCAGACGTTGCACACAATATGAAAATAATAGACGTTGGGGAAAAAGGAGCTTTGTTCCTGAACATTACGTCATACGGTAAACAAGCCCACGGTTCAACACCGGAAAAAGGTATTAATGCTATATGGAATATGGTTGAGTTACTGAACCAGTTAAAAAATATACACTTCCAGCGCTTGTCTCATAAATTATTTTCCCATCCAACTTTAAATCTTGGCGCTATCTCTGGTGGAACGGCAAATAATGTAGTTCCTGCCAAATGCGAAGTAAAACTTGATATCCGTTATTTACCGGGTGAGACAGAAAAAGAAATAATAGGTAATATTAATGAGATAATTACTTCAATAGAAAAAAACAACCCAAAATCAAAGTTTGATATTACTGTTGATGCACATCTGCCTCCTACTCAAGTACCGGCAGATAATCCACTGGTTAACATAATCTCAATGCATTCTGAGTCTGTTCTTGGAACAAAACCAATACCCATGGGATTTTCGGGTGTAACGGTCACCAAACAATTAGTAGAAAAAGATATTATAGCGGTGGGATTTGGCCCTGGCGATGAAGACCAGTCTCATATTGCAAATGAATCTATTGAGATACAAGAGTTGATAAATTTTGGAAAGATTATGGGTCTTATAATTTTTGATATACTTAAATGATTTAGTTTTAAAAATATTTTTCAGAAAAATAAAAATCGTCTTGACTCTGATTCTGTGAAATATATAATTTGATTACAAATGGAATTGAAATATAAGAGTAGGTGCATCACATCAAGAAACTTTTTGAGCTTCATAATTAAAGTTTTGTTTTTTGCGGTTTAAAAAAGAGTAAAAGATGGTTTCCAATTTCAGGGTACACATAAACAAGAGTTATAAGAAAATGAAAAGGTTGGCTTTCCTGAAAGAACGGTATAAAAAGCTTATATTAGAACCTAGAAAAGAGATAGAATATGAGATAGAGAAAGACTTAAAAGAAGAAGAAAGCATTGATGACTCAAATGTTAAATGTTTTCATTAATAATCTGATTAGATTTAACGTTTTCAAATTACGCAACTATACTAAATCATTCCTGATCAAATATAATACTTTTAACTCCATTCCCAAATAGTGACAAAGTATTTATAATTCACTATTCTTTTTTTCTTGAAAAACCTATTATACACTGAAGGATTTTCAAGTAGAAGCGAAGCTATGATAAAAGAAAAGTTCTTAAAATCTGGCAAAGGACGTCAGATCATGGGAAAACTCTTTAAACAAAGTTTTAAAGAATAGAAATAGTGCGGGGCGTGGCTCAGCTTGGCTAGAGTGCCTGCCTTGGGAGCAGGAGGTCGCTGGTTCGAATCCAGTCGCCCCGACCATTTTTAATTAAGGCTATTAGTCTATCTGCGCCAGTAGCTCAGCCGGATAGAGCATCAGATTTCTAATCTGAGGGTCGGGGGTTCGAATCCTCCCTGGCGTATGTCATCAACCTTTAATATGGTGAGTGTAGCTCAGTTGGTTAGAGCACCAGATTGTGGTTCTGGGGGCCGGGGGTTCGAATCCCCTCACTCACCCTTATAGTATAAAGACTTGCAACTTGTTTCTAACAAGTCAGAATAAATAAACGCTCTTTCAAATCTTCTAACCTTTGCTAACGCATGGTTTTCAATGCGGCTATGTTGCATAATACTATCCGGCATATAGCGCATCATATATCTCTCTTAATAACTCTGGTATATTAAGGGGTTTTTCAGCAATAAAATGTGCTTTTAAATCCTTCTTCATCTTAATCACACCCTCATCTTCCCTGCCGGTGATTATGCCTACTTCCGGTCTATCTTCCAATGCATCCAGAGATCTAATTAAATCAAACCCCTTAACCTTAGCATTATCACTAAGTATGAGGTCAAATGTTTCGCTCTCAAGTAACTTCATGGCGCCAACACCATCATTTGCAGTCTTAACAGTATAACCCTCCTCGGATAGAGTTTCGCTCAGGAACCTGCATATAGCCTCATCATCGTCCAATACCAGAATGCTTACTTTCCCGGCCTTTGTCTCCTGCGCAGACTCAGGTAATATTTCAGGATTGTCAATTTCCTTAGTCATTCCAAATCTTATGGTAACTGTCGTACCTTTTTCCGGTTCGCTTTCCACGCTTATCCTGCCGCCGTTTCTTATTGTCATACTATAGGCAGTACTCATGCCCAATCCGGTTCCTTCAGGGCTCCGCGTTGTGAAGAAGGGGTCAAATATCCTGTTCTTCACGTCATCATTCATACCCTTGCCTGTATCAGATATGCTTACAAATACGGCCCCCTCTCTACTCCATGTACTAAATGAGAGGCGGCCGCCATCAGGCATGGCATCCAGGGCATTATTAACAATGCTTACCAATACCTCCTTAATTTCCGAAGGATTGCCAAATACGGACGGTAATTCTTTTATCTCTTCCTTGTCTATTTCGTAGTTTATTCCTCTGGCCTGCGCTGCATCCTTCCATCTTGGCATCGTAAAGTCTAATGCCTGTTTTATCACCTTTCCGATGTTAAAATGAAAATATTCCGCAGTGTTTACCTTTACGTTAATAAATTCTTTCATTTCCCGGATGATATTAACGCCTCTATCAACCGCTCTCTTAATGCTGTTGAGCCCATTCTTCAGTTCTTCTTCATCTTCATAGCCAACCTTCAGTAATTGTACATTTCCACTGATGACGGCAAAGATATTATTAAACTCATGGGCTATCCCTGCAGTCATTGTCCTCATGGCATCCAGTCTTTCAGACTGTAATATTAACGCATCTTCCCTCTTCTTGTGCTCAGTAGTGCAACCCGTAACTACAACAAAAAGAATGATGTCATCATTTATGTTTTTTAAAGGTAAAATAACCGAAGATTCCAGATATGGCTCACCCCCTTTTTTTCTAATAAGCAATTCTCCCTTCCATTCCTCGCCAGCCGTAATCTTATCCCACATCTCTGTGTATACTTCAGGTGGCATTACATCAGATTTTAATTGTGAAATGTTCTTCCCCAGGATTTCTTTGAACTTATAGCCGGCAATACTGGAAAATTTGTTATTTATGAATTCAACGTTCCCTCTGGTGTCCATAATCATAATCATGCATGGACTTTGCTCAACCGAGAGGAATAATCTGCGGATCCTCTCCCCTGCCTTTTTTTGCTTTCGTTCCAACTCTTTTTTATGAAGAGCTATTTCTATGTTCGCCCTTACTTCATTATCGCTAAATGGTTTTACGATATATCCAAATGGGCCTACATTCTTTGCCCTGTTTATATATTCATCATCCGTATATGCAGTCAGGAATATAACTGGAATATCCATCTCATCCTTTATT
>JBHHYW010000372.1:0-3402 GCA_046757745.1 Candidatus Scalindua sp. | reverse complement strand
AAAAACACAAAGTTAACGATATGCATAACACACTTAAAAAGGTTTTTGGGTTCCAGACCTTTCGGCCTAATCAGGAATCTATAATCAGGAATATACTTGAGAAGAAAGATGTCTTTGCCGTGATGCCTACAGGGGGTGGAAAGTCACTCTGTTATCAATTACCTGCCAGGATGATGGAGGGAACTACGGTTGTTATCAGCCCGCTGATATCCCTGATGAAGGACCAGGTTGATGCGGCCATTGAGAACGGAATTTCTGCTGCCTTTTTAAACAGCTCCCTGAGTCCACAGGAAATGTCTGACGTTTACCACAGGCTGAAGGATCATGCATTAGAATTACTCTATATTGCACCGGAACGCTTTGCAATGCCGAGTTTCCTCGAAACTCTGAAAGCCATTCCCATATCTCTTTTTGCCATAGATGAGGCGCACTGCATTTCCGAATGGGGGCACGATTTCCGCCCTGATTATCTAAGCCTCTCCGGCCTTACTCAAACCTTTCCCCACATTCCCGTAACAGCATTCACGGCAACAGCCACACCAAAGGTACAGACTGATATTATCAACAAGATCGGACTGAGGTCTCCATATATCATCCGTGCGTCATTTAATCGCCAGAACCTCTTTTATCAGGTAAAAAGCAAGATTGAGTTAGAATCACAAATACTGGAATTTCTCAAAGAGCATAAGGACGAACCCGGTATAATTTACCGTACTACACGCGACTCGGTTTTCAGATTAGCCGAGTTTCTGGTAGATCAAGGCATCAGCGCTCTGCCGTATCATGCCGGATTGGGTTCAGAGGAACGCAAAAGAAATCAGGATGCATTCAGCAAGGACAGGATTACTATAATTGTGGCAACGATTGCCTTTGGAATGGGGATAGATAAATCAAACGTACGCTTCGTTATCCATGCTGATCTGCCAAAAAACATAGAAGGATATTATCAGGAAACAGGACGTGCAGGACGTGATGGAGAACCTGCTAATTGTCTCCTCTTCTTTGGTAGACAGGATATCCCTAAAACCAGATACTTTATAGATCAGATGCCCAATGAAAATGAGCGGTCAATCGCCATGGAAAAGCTGAATCAGACGGTCAAGTATGCGTCACACAATGTATGCAGACGCAGACAGCTTCTTGAATATTTTGGTGAAAATTATTCTAAAGAGAATTGCGAAACTTGTGACATCTGCACAGGTAATATTGAGAAGATTGATATAACAACTGATGCCCAGATAGTGATGTCGGCTATATCAAGGACCGGCCAGTATTTTGGAATCAGGCACATCATTGATGTTGTTGCCGGCGCTGATACAAAGCGTATACGTGAGCTTCAACATAACGAGATCAAGACCTATGGAGCCGGTAAAAACAAAGGAAAAAAACATTGGCAATTTATTATTGATGAACTCCTGGCGCAGGATGCCATCGCACAGGACGGTGGCCAGTACCCTGTGTTGATACTGACCAGGAAAGGTACAGACATACTCTTCGGTAAAGAAAAAATCGAGGGATTAAAGAGGGATGAGATAAAGAAGAAACCCAAAGCATATAGAGTGAGTGGATTTGAGCCTTATGATGAAGTCCTCTTTGACAGGCTTCGTGTACTTAGAAAGAGACTTGCTGAAGAGCACAGAGTCCCTCCATACATAATATTTTCTGACATGACCCTTCATGAAATGTGCATTTACTATCCCGCAACATTAACCAATATGAAAACCATCAGCGGTGTAGGAGACACTAAACTTGAAAGATATGGCTCAGATTTTACAATGGAGATAAAGGCGCATCTTGATGAAAATCCCGATATTTCAATACCTGACAGAAAGCCCGGTACCGTATCTGCCATCACACCACCGCATAAGATAAAAGCGGGAACAATCGAAAAGACCTATGAACTTTTCAAGGAAGGGTTTTCAATTAAGGAGGTTGCTAAAGAACGCAACCTTGCAGTATCTACTATCACAGGACACCTTGAAAACCTGATAAGGGATGGCCGTGATATCGAAATAGACCGCCTCGTTGATCCAGCAAAGCGAAACACAATAGAGGAAATGTTCCTGACCCTCAAGACGTGGAACACAGGACCTGTTGTTGAACATTCCAAAGGTACTGTAAGTTATGATGAGGCAAAACTTGTGAGAGCTTATGTGCAGCAGAAGACATCATAGCGTGGAGAAACCACAACTGAAATTGAATTGACACAATATCACAAATAGCTTCCTGAAAGATCTAGTCATCGGAAAGTATATAAAAAAGCCCACATTTATAGCGGGCTTTTTTATCCTACCTATTTTAGAATTGAACAGGGTAAATTTTCAGAATTAGGATTGACTATTTAAGAATATTGGGGTAAATCTCCATTTCATTCCCTCAAATAGCCTGACAATGTCACTTAACATTTCAAAGGCGGACTTAAACCTTAAAAGATTTGAAACTAACATAACTTATTTTGTCTGTTCAATGTGCGGAAGGAATTTTCCATTCATGGTTACCACCATGCGATCTTCCCCCTTATCGCCTACAACCTTGTGAACCGTTAATTTAAAATCTATAGCAGACATGATCCCGTCGCCAAAGATTTCATTCATGACAGCTTTGATAGAATTCCCGTAATGCAGGCAAACCTCTGTCATCCGGTAGATATTGGGTTCCTGAATAATGCTGGGGTCGTATGAGCGCATAGGACAATTGCGCATTTCACCAAGTAGTTCATCATTGAGTCCTGGAACGAGTTCTGTAAGTTTTGATACGGCGTTTTCCTTTAATTGTGCCTGGGCGTGAAAAAGTTGTCCTACATAAACATTACAATAACCAAGAGACTCTGCTATTTCATCATAAGTCTTTCCTGAAGCCTCCTTGGCTGCAAGCAATCTGGCAACAAGTTCTTTTTTTTCCATGATTTCTCCTTTCTAACAAACTTAATCATTTTCGTACAAAAACTATTTAAGGGAATTTCTTTTTTCACCTCCTCTCCTGTTTCCTCTTAAAAAAGTTGAAATGGAGACTGATCTGTTTAAATGATTTAAGGAATAACTCTATGGAACAGAAACAGTATTAAGTGAATTAGCAAGTTTAATACCAAATAATAATACATAAATTAATAATACACCATGGAAAGAACTGATAGTTTAATAATCAACAAATTATACGTGTTGTTCTTCTTAAATGCTGATTAAGGTTTGTGTTGATTGTATGATTGTTGCATTAAATCATTATTTGTCAAGTGACATCGAAAAGAAACGTTGTACATGATCATTTGATTGAAATTATCTAAATATTTTCCCAAACTTCTGAAACGTCGCAAACCCCTTTTCCACAAGATAATTTAATACTGCCCTTGCTGATTCCTCAACTGTCAGCTTTGATGAATCAATCGTTAACTCAGGATTGAGCGGT
>JBHHYW010000371.1:0-3415 GCA_046757745.1 Candidatus Scalindua sp. | reverse complement strand
TGGTAAACCAATTTCAAGTCTTTTTGATTTGCCAAAATCAGGCAATATCAAAACAGAGATTCTTTTTATTGAACGTTGCCTTACCCTTCTTAAACCCGGTGGCAAACTTGGAATTGTATTACCCGAGGGGATTCTAAATAACCCTTCTTTGGCTTATGTAAGAGAATACTGTGAGGACAGGGCATTTATAATAGCAGTTGTTTCTTTGCCACAGGAAACTTTTTTCTCTTCTGGCGCAACTGTTAAGGCTTCTCTTCTCTTTATGCAGAAATTCACAGAAAAGGAAAGAGTAAAATTTGATGCTGTTAAATCATCTGTTCTGGTGGAAGTCGAGAAAAAATATAGCGAAAGGAAGTTAGAGTTACAAACGATTATTTTAAAATAAAACTACTCACAGAAGGATTTTCCAAAGGCTTTTGCAGTCTGGTTTGATCAGCTTAATCGCTGGGATCCTACAAGTTTTCATGGAATAGAATGGTATTGGCCAAAAGATATTTTGTTTCCAATTGCCAAGGTCTTGAAAATGAGAAAAGAAAAGGTTGATCGTAAACGGTTTGCTTTTTCTAAACTTCAACCCAATACCATCCATTTTGATGGATCAGTTGATCACAGAGCCGTAGATGAAGCACGTGAATACACAATGGATCTTTTCTTTGCACGTCCTGGAGACATTGTGGTTGCAAAGATAGACTTAAAAAATGGCGCGGTAGCTATTGTGCCTGACAATTGGAATAACATAGTAGTTACAAATCATTTTGCTGTCTATGAACCTGATCGTACAAAATTGCTACCCGAGTATTTTCATCGTATTATTCAGGCAAGTTTTTTTAGAGAATATCTTTGGAGAAATAAAGTAGGTGCTGAGGGGAGAAAAGAAGTCAAACTAGATTTTTTTGAGTCTATAAAAATTCCTTTACCACTGCTCCCAATTCAACAGGCTATAGTTAAGAAGTGGCAGAATGCTCAAGATGAGATTAAGACTAAAAAAACTTTTATTAAAAATGCTGAAAAGAATAAAAATATCTTTACCTGATCCTATATTAAGCAAAGGAGCATTTGCTTTAGAATGGAAAGAATTTGAAAGATGAGACACTTTCTTCTTTAGAAAAGATTTCATTGAGATTGAAAAAAAGTTAATGTCAAGAAAACATGCTTTTCTTGGTGAAATACTTAATTTTACTTCACGGTCTTGGAAATCAGATGATTTTCCGGAAGGTGTCTTTAAATATGTCGAAATTTCTTCTGTAACAAAAAATAAAGGGATAACAGAAACCCGGCCTGTTTAAGTGAATAATGCGCCAAGTAGAGCAACTACATTAATAAAAGAAGGAGATATTATTCTTTCTACCACCAGGCCTTATCTCGGCGCATTTACCGAAGTTCCATCTGAATATAATAACTGTGTATGTTCAAGCGGTTTTGCTCTGGCTGATAAAATAAAGCTTTCCAATATTAAAAAAGAGTACTTGCTTTTCTTTTTAAAAAGCCCTGCAGGACTTAGGCAAATGGAAAGGCGCATGACTGGAGGACTGTATTCTGCTATTGTGCAGGAGGAATTAGAAAAAATAATAATTCCAATTCCACATTTAAAAGTACAACGAGGTATCATACAAAATATAAAAAGGAAAGAAATGGAGATTGCCAGAGAGCGCAAAGCTGCTGAACGAAAGACCCGTGAAATCAAGCAAAAGATAGAAGCTCTAATTTTAGGAACCAAAAGGATTAAAGAATAGAGTCAGAAATGTCATTTGTTTTAAAACGGTTTTATTAGGCTCATTACTAATAGAGGTAACGATCTATGTCAAGTGCCCCATGGAATACGCCTAAAATGTCTATATCTTCATCAGCCTTGACGAGATATGCAATCCGGTAATGACCGTATAGTAAAACACGAATATGCTTGTTCTGAATTCTATCGTACCTGTATCCCATTTCCGGGAACTGACGGAGTAGTTGCGCTTTTTCATATATACCTTCAATTGCTTGAACTGCCGAATCAGGACTATCCTGAGCAATATAATCAAAGATATCCCTGAGCCACCGTTCGGCTTCATCTGTCCAATTTATTTCCGCCATGTTTTGATTCTGTGTTTCATCTCATCATTACTTATTGTCCGGTTTGTCTGTGAATCCTCCAAGCCTCGTTCGATCATCCTGGCAAAAGCTAATTCACGAAGTATTTCATCGTAAGAACTATCATCCGGCTGCTCTTGAATAATCCTGGCCATCTGTTCTTTTATTGAACCCATAATTTTACCTCAATTCTTTTTTTAAGCTTATCAGGCAATCTTATACATACTTGTACATTCATGTCTATCTCCTCCTGAGAGAAAGTGTATGACTACGGTATACTAATGTCAAATTAATTCTCTTATGAGTTTCAGTGATTCATGCATTATGAGGATTAAGCATGGACATATTCCTCTCTTTCGAGAGGATTCCAGTATTTACTATCTTACAATTCTCATCGATTTCTTGTTTGTTTAACATGCCAATTATAAAGGAGTCAACGAAAGGAAGTGAATTTACGTATTTTACCGCTTTTTCTGCATCATTTCTCAACACCCCTTCAGCCAATACCTTCATCCCTACAATCCCCTTGGACTGTGAGTGTATGTTTTGAAGCGTATTCGTAACCTCTTTATGCGCATCCTCCGGTATCGCCTGCGAATTGGTTTTAGGGCTAATAAAAGATTTAACCCTTGCAGGTAGGAGCTTCACACATTTTTTCAGCCAGTAGATCGATGCCATCTGGTCATACATCCCGAGGCATCCGGTATCCATATTGAGACCTGCATAATTCACCCTGGCCCAAACCAGGTCTATCTCCGGCATTTCCAGGACGGATTTCAGTGCGCCCAAACCATGTGAAGATAGTCCTACCGCACGAATCTTCCCTTCTTCCTTAAGTTTTACCATTGCATTAAAGGCGCCTGATCTCATTTGTAATTCTGTATCCGTCCTCACACCGTGAAGCAGGCACACATCAATGTAATCAGTATTTAAGTCTTTAAGTGTAATATTGAAATCCCTGATCGTTTCCTTCTCATTAGCCGCTGAAAATTTTGTTGTCAATACAACATCCTTACGGCTAACCTGTTTCAATGCCTCCTTGATATGAGGATAAGTATTGTACTGAAATGCAGTATCCCAAAAATTAATACCACGGTCCAGGGCGTAAAGGAGAAGCCTTGCCAACTCGTCCTTATCCATTAATGCCTGAGCACAGTGACCGGACGGAAGCCCGGTTCCTGTCCCTATCCCAAGACGTGAAACCTCAATGCCAGTTTTTCCAAGCTCTACTCTTTTCATAACAATAGAATAACATAATACAGTTATAAAGCACAATCAAGAGTAAAACAAATCACACCTCGAATTCTTCATTTGCATATTCTTGTTTATACTTTTATAATAA
>JBHHYW010000370.1:0-3441 GCA_046757745.1 Candidatus Scalindua sp. | reverse complement strand
AAAAATTATAGTTTTTAAAACTATGGCTTTTAAAACTATTTTTTCAGAAATGTGTTATCGAATCATTTTGCGGGGCTTTTTTCTTGTTGATAGGTTAGGTTTGATCTTCTGTAAGGTGTGGTTGACAAAGATAGGCATGACGGAATGAGTCGTTTGTCATTTTGAAAGATTTGCCCCCCATTTGCCTTTTCTAACGTAATCTGTGCCTATGTTTCAGGGTTAACGACAAATTGAGCTTTCTGGGCAATCGCCAGAGCACGCATTTTTCTGGCATCCTTCTCAAGTGGCCAGTCAATAATAATCGCATGGTTAGGATTCTCCAACACTGGCTGAGATACCACGCGAAGTTGCTGCGCTACCACATGGCCTGTTTCCACATCTGCTCTGCCATGAAGAGTTCGAGGTATACTTCTGGCTATTCCTTTCCCAATACTCCAAATGTCATTTTCAACAAGATTTATATGACGAGTAACCGAAAGCTCTAAAGGGTCTTCTGGTGGAATAAAAGCATCTTGTTTAACAGTTTGGTCTTGTTTACGAATCCATTTTGAAGAAGTAATATACCTTGCCAAAAGCTCGTTGGGAGCAACAGAGTCTGTCATCCAATTTTCCTCGTAACCTCTGAAATTAATCCAAGCAAATCATCTGAAACATCAAATGAAGCAAAATCCATCCCATGCCTTCTAGTTGCACCAATTATAGCAGCGTAATATAACGACCCACCAGGATTGATGCTTATTGAAATAACCCTATTGGGTGAACGATACCATTCCAAAGTAATTGCTCCGTCCGGTTCAGCACCAACTTCTGGGGCCTCGATGCCCAAAGGAAATGATTTAAGAAATGCTTTTGTGCATTGCAAAACCTCTTCAGAGATCGGCTTTGCGCGCTCTCCATCCCATCCCGCAGAAGAACATTCTTCAAAAGTTTCATCTAACTGCTGGATAGTGCCTTTGGCGACAAACCCTAATGCGTCCGATTTCTGTAAAATCTCGAAGCTGTTTTCCCATTGCTGAGCCACGAAACCAGCAATTTCACTTGCGTAACCAGAAATAGTTGACGGCATAGCAATTTCAGTCATATTATTTAAGCTCCTTTATAAGTTTTTCTGTTAAACTACCAAAAAAGATTTTGTTTTTCACCCAACGCATCTCTTCAATACATTCAATTATGCGCAGTTCATTATAGGCAAAATGACTTTGCATAAATACGTCTATATCCAAAAGCAAACCAATATCTCCCGGAACATTCTGAACAGTTTTTATTACATTAACAGAATATGCCGTTTCGGGAACTTGCATCACATCATGGTGCATATAGCCAGTAAGCGGCCAATTCAATTCCTTTATCGATGCTGGAGGATATTTATAATAATCAGAAAGTTCAATCGTTGGTTGCTTTATGGAAATACGATTTATGAAACGCAAACCAATTCTTCTTATTTCACTCGGCTTCAACAGCTCACAATAAATCGCCCACAAACGCAACGCTTCTTGACTAAACTGTTCCCAATTGGCATACGGCTTTAACCGGCTAAAAATAAATGCCCCCTTATTAAATTGAACAATATGAAGATTATCGTTTGAATGCAATTTTAAACCAATGCAACCAATATCCTCAAAGGAAGAATTTACAGATTTTCCGAGTGGCGCAAATTGAACTTTTGCTTTGCGTAAAGTATCAACCTTTGGAAAATCGGGAAGGCGCTGTATTAATTCCTTCTGCAAACTGGGTTGATCCCACTTTACAGAAGGAACAAGACGTATTTCAAGGACGGCTTCAATAATTGGAGCTTTGGATAAATGTGGAAATTCTTCTTTTAAATCTATTGGATCTGCCATCACAAATATTATACTAAAAGATTAACTAATCTACAGGAAATTATGCCAATTATTTACAGCACCTCAGAATTTTATTCAACCCATACCGATCATACGGGAATTTGGTGAGGATTACGCCGCTCTAATCTGGTATAAATATTTTTGAAATTCAATAAATGTATTCTTTATTGTTTCTACTCCGCCAAGCGCCTCCGCAGCATCTGTAATGGATTGATATTTCAATTCCAGCAAGCTCGGTAATTTATCCTGGTCGAGTTCACTGACACCGGTTTCAATATATTTGGACAAAACAAAATCCAGAAAACCTTTTTGCTTGTCATCCAAACCGTCAAAGATTTGTGAACTGGCATTTACAACCCGTTCTTCTCTGGTAATGGGTTTAATTGCAAAGGACACATATTCGAGTACGTCAAACAAATCACTTTTTTCTGCATTTATCAGTTTTTGCAGATTGCTTAATTCATCTTTACCGTAACCGGCTTCTTCCAGTTTTTCCAGAAATGATTTTCGCGTTGCCGGGACAGACCAGATTTTTCTCAGTTCTTCTTCATCCCTAAAAAAGTCAGGTAATTTACCGTAAAGATTTTCCAGAAATTCTTCGGCTGATATGGGCCTGCCATCGGCATTCCAAAATGAAGTAGCAATCATATGCTGAATTTCTCTTTCTTTTCCATCACGTAATCTTATTTTTAATTTTTTTCTCTTTTCTTCCGTTTCTGTATCCCTGTCCAATTCATAAGGCTCATTTGCCTCAGGTTCATTTGTCTGCCTCGGTTCCAATTTCGGTTCCGACTCCAAAGGTTCGCCGTCCCATTCGGGGTCTGAAAAATGATGGTAGGCATCCACAAAATCATAAATGGTGAAATATTCCTTGCCGTCAAACAAGCGGGTACCCCTGCCCACAATCTGTTTGAATTCAATCATTGTATTAATCGGGCGCAGCAGAACAATATTGCGGATATTTAGGGCATTAACACCCGTGGATAATTTTTGAGAGGTTGTTAAAACCGTGGGAATTGTTCTTTCATTATCCTGAAAATTACTTAAATGCTGTTCGCCGAGTGCTCCATCATTTGCAGTTACCCGTTGGCAATAGTTGGGATCGGAGCCCTCTTTCAGCTGATTCACCAAATCCCGGATAGCCAAAGCGTGGTCTTGAGTAGCGCAAAATATGATGGTCTTCTCTTTCTGATTGATTTCGTTAAGCATAATTTCAACGCGTTTCTTCTCACGGGCCTTTATCTCAATGATTCGGTTAAAATCGGTTTCAATATATCGTTTCCCTTCTTCAACTTCGCCTTCAATGACCATATCATCAGGCGTATATACATATTCATCAATCGTTGTTTGAATACGCTTCACTTTAAACGGTGTCAAGAATCCATCGTTAATACCTTCTTTTAAGGAATAGATATAAACAGGCTCTCCAAAATATTTGTAAGTATCTATGTTATCTCTGCGCTTGGGAGTGGCGGTGAGACCAAGCTGAACCGCCGGCGAGAAATAATCCATTATATCGCGCCAGTTGCTTTCATCATTAGCGCCACCACGATGACACTCGTCGATAATGATAAAATCAAAATAATCCTCCGGATACTGG
>JBHHYW010000369.1:0-3444 GCA_046757745.1 Candidatus Scalindua sp. | reverse complement strand
CAAGCAAATCTAAATATTGTGATATGGTTAAGCAGGGCATTGTAGATCCGACTAAAGTAGTAAGGACTGCAATTCAAAACGCCTCAAGCGTTGCAACACTCCTGTTAACCACTGATGCGATGATAGGAAAAGTACCCGAAAAGAAAAAGATTCCGGCTATGCCAGCAGGCGGAGGGTATGGAGGGTATGGAGATATGTACTAAACTCAATTTTTACAATAAAAACGATCAAACAGTCATTTTAAAAGGCCGACCTGAGTTTATGGGTCGGCTTTTTTGTTGAATGGATTTTGTAAAGCTGTTATATTTAATTTGCATGCTGTTTCAAAGATATTTCTACTATTAAGGCTTAGAAATGAGGGTAAAATGGCTTTTATATCAGATGAATCATCGCAGAAATTGATGGCAAAACATAGTAGTATTGAAAAACTTTTCGAAGAATTCTTTTTTATGACAAAGAGTCATGATTTCGCTTCAACAACTCCATGGCAACCTCCCACTGACGTATATGAAACGGGAAAAGAAATTATAGTAAGAATTGCTGTTTCCGGCCTTAAGCCGGAAGACATATCGGTTCTTTTTTCCGACCACATACTTATAGTAAGTGGCAAAAGAGGTGATGATTCAATCCATCAAAAGGTATGTTTTTATCAGGTTGAAATAAGATATGGATATTTTGAAAGAAAGATAAAGATTCCAAAACATGTTGATGCGAATAATATTCAGGCCACATACGAAAACGGATTTATAGTAATAAATATCCCAAAAGCCGAAAAGGCCTTTAATTCTACAATATCCATTAAAATTACATATTAATTTATACTGCAATGAAAGTTAAGGAAAAGAACACAATAAATTCAGAAGAAGTGGAACTCGATAAGACGGATATCCCAAAACACTTCGAACCAGAATCTATGAATATCCCTGAAGACCTGCCTGTTTTGGGGCTAAAGGATGTAGTAGTCTTTCCACAAATGGTTACAGCTCTTGGGGTTTCTACAGAAAAAGAACTTAAACTACTTGATAATGTTCTGGCAACTAACAGATTCTTAGCGCTTGTCGCCGAGAAAGAAGTAGAAAAAGAGAAATTGACCCCTTCAGACCTTTATGAGTATGGAACGGCTTCAGTGGTATTGCAGATGTTAAGGATGCCTGATAATACGGCAAAAATGCTTGTGCAGGGGATAGCAAGGATACGCATTAAAGAGTTTACCGAAACAGAACCTTTTTTTAAGGCGAAAGTAGAAGTATTGAAAGACGACCCTGATAAAAGTGATGTTGAGACTGAAGCACTGGCGACAAATGCCAAAAATCAGTTTTCTCACATGGTGTCTATCTCTCCTAATTTACCGGAAGAATTAAAGATAGTCATTGTCAATATAGATAATCCCGGAAGACTTTCGGACTTAATATCTTCTCACCTGAACATAAGCATATCTGAAAAACAGGAAATCCTTGAAACTTCAAATGTGAAGAAACGGTTACAGAAGATAAATACATTTGTTAACAATGAAATGCAGGTATTAGAACTAGCCGGTAAGATACAAACACAAGTTAAGAGTGAAATGGATAAAGGACAGCGTGAGTATTATCTGCGCCAGCAACTTAAAGCTATACAGGAAGAGCTTGGAGAAGGAGATGACCAGGCCGCAGAGGTTAAAGAATTGAGGAAAAAGTTAAAACAGGCAAAATTACCGGAGGAAGCCCAAAAAGAGGCGGATCGGGAACTTTCTCGCCTTTCAAGAATGCATCCTTCATCAGCAGAATACACTGTTGCACGCACATATCTGGACTGGTTGACAGCCCTGCCCTGGTCGAAGTCTACCAAAGACAACCTGGATATCTCCAGCGCCCACAAAGTATTAGATACAGATCATTACGATTTAAAAAAGGTTAAGGAAAGGATTCTGGAATACTTAGCCGTCAGGAAGCTTAAGGAAGACATGAAAGGACCCATACTCTGCTTTGTCGGTCCACCGGGAACTGGCAAAACATCTCTTGGCAAATCAATAGCTAGGGCAATGGGAAGAAAGTTTGTCAGGATGTCACTTGGGGGAATTCGTGACGAAGCTGAAATTCGCGGCCATAGACGTACTTATGTTGGTGCGCTACCGGGTAGGATCATACAAGGCCTTCGCAAGGCTTCCTCGAACAACCCTGTATATATGCTGGATGAGGTAGACAAACTGGTAGCAGATTTTCATGGAGACCCTTCGTCTGCTCTTTTAGAAGTACTTGATCCGGAGCAGAATTTCTCTTTTTCAGACCATTACCTTGACGTACCATTTGATTTATCTAAGGTAATGTTTATAACAACAGCCAATATTCTCGATACAATACCACATGCTTTAAGAGACAGGATGGAAGTCCTGGATTTGCCAGGTTATACAACAGAAGAAAAACTTGAAATTGCAAAACAATATTTAATTCCAAAACAATTTGAGGCACATGGCTTAAAAGACAGCAATTTAAAGATTGCGGACAGCGCGGTTAAGGTAATAATAAGTGATTACACAAAAGAAGCCGGTCTCAGAAACCTTGAACGTGAAATTGGCACAGTTTGTAGAAAGGTAGCCAAAGAAGTTGCCTCAGGTAAAACAAAACCGGTTAAAGCAAAGGCAAATAATGTTAACGACTTTCTGGGTCCCATAAAATTCTTCTCCGAAATAGCAGAAACATCTGTTGAACCCGGAGTAGCAACAGGCCTCGCATGGACTCAAGCCGGAGGTGAAATATTATTTATTGAATCTACAAAAATGCCAGGAACTGGGAGGCTGACGTTGACCGGCCAGCTTGGAAACGTTATGAAGGAATCCGCTCAGGCTGCATTGAGTTACGTCCGTGCAAAGGCAAAGAGGTTAGGCCTCTCATTAAAGGATTTCTCGAAATATGATTATCATATCCATGTCCCTGCAGGAGCTATCCCTAAGGATGGCCCTTCAGCTGGTGTTACCATGGCACTCTCTCTAATATCATTATTCAAGGGTATATCAACAAAATCTCGTGTTGCCATGACAGGAGAAATAACGTTAAGGGGCAGAGTTTTGCCTGTTGGTGGAATCAAAGAAAAGGTATTAGCAGCAAAAAGGGCAGGTATTACCACAGTTATCCTGCCAAAGAAGAACGAAAAAGATTTAATAGATGTTCCAGAGAAGGCAAAAAAAGACTTGTCATTCAGATTAGTAGAAAGAGTGGACGACATACTGCCGATAGCCTTTGAAACAACAAACAAAACAAAAACCAAAAAAAGGGGTTAAATGACGCATCTCTTTTATATTCTACATATTACGCAAAGTATAAACTGTATTACACATACTTCAACTGCTATAAGAAATGCAACCACATTCTCTCTTATCACATTTTCTGAGTAATAATTAAAAAAAATTCCTCTAAAATTAACAATTCTCTTTTCTTCTGTAACTCATGGAATGAAATGTCTTTGTGA
>JBHHYW010000368.1:0-3453 GCA_046757745.1 Candidatus Scalindua sp. | reverse complement strand
CAAAAAAGCATTAAGGAGAAACTATTATGGCAGTTGATGTAAAACAAATAGGTGAGAGAGTTGCAAAGGAAAGCTCGCTGATCAACCAGATCAAAAGTGAAATTCATAAAATTATTGTTGGTCAGGAAAAACTGATTGACAAATTGTTACTCGCTCTGCTTTGTAATAACCATGTATTAATTGAGGGCGTGCCTGGATTGGCAAAAACTTTGTCAGTAACAACGCTTTCCAAAATGTTACACGCATCATTTCATAGAATTCAGTTTACACCCGACCTCCTGCCTGCTGACGTTATCGGCACTTTAATATATAATCCAAAATCCGGTGAATTCACAATCAAAAAGGGGCCTGTATTTGCCAATATTATCCTGGCAGATGAAATTAATCGTGCTCCGGCAAAAGTGCAAAGCGCCCTTCTTGAAGCTATGCAGGAACGACAAGTTACAATAGGGGATGAAACATTTAAATTGGATGATCCTTTTATGGTCCTTGCAACTCAAAATCCGATTGAACAGGAAGGAACTTATCCTCTTCCGGAAGCGCAGGTAGACCGTTTTATGTTAAAAGTTAAAATAACTTATCCGCCAAAAGACGAAGAACTTCAAATAATGAAAAAAATGGCTTTTTCAAAACCTGATCTGAAGGTTAATCCGGTTCTTACTCCACAGGATGTGATAAGGATAAGGGATCTGGTAGATGAGATATTTATAGATCAGAAAATTGAAGAGTACATTGTTAACCTTATCGAAGCAACACGTGAACCAAAAGCTTATAACCTTGATATCGGACAATGGATTCGTTATGGGGCTTCACCCCGCGCTACAATATTTCTGGCAATGGCGTCGAAAGCCAACGCTTTAATTGAAGGCAGGGGTTATGTAACTCCACAGGATGTTAAATCTGTGGCTATAGATGTTTTACGGCACAGGGTCATTATAACTTATGAAGCCGAGGCTGAAGAAAAGACATCAGAAGATATTATTGAAACAATTCTCCAGACCGTTGATGTGCCATGATCCCAAAAGAACTTGCAAAAAAAATCCGTTATCTGGAAATCTATACAAGCAAAGCGGTAAATGACTGCTTAGCCGGTGAATACCATAGTGTTTTTAAAGGACAGGGAATTGAATTTGATGCGGTCAGGGAATATCAGGTTGGTGATGAAGTAAGATCCATCGACTGGAATGTAACAGCCCGTATGGGGCATCCTTATGTCAAACATTTTGTTGAAGAAAGAGAATTAACAGTCATGTTTCTGATAGATCTTTCGGCATCAGGGGCATTTGGAAGCACAGAAAAATTAAAAAATGAAGTGGCAGCTGAATTATGTGCCCTGCTTTCTTTTTCTGCGATAAAAAATAATGATAAAGCAGGGCTCATTGTCTTTACTGACAAAATAGAAATGTTCATTCCGCCTGAAAAAGGCACGACTCATGTTTTGCGGTTAATACGTGAGCTATTAAATTTTCAGCCAAGAAAGGCACAAACAAATATATCTTTAGGCATAGAATATCTGGGGCGAGTTATAAATAAACGAAGCGTTGTATTTCTGGTCTCAGATTTTATTGAACAGGGATACGAAAAACAACTCAATATTCTTGGAAGACGCCACGATCTGATTGCTGTATCCATCATTGATCCTAGAGAAATTACACTGCCAAATGTAGGGTTAATTGAACTCGAAGATGCAGAAACAGGAGAAAGTATTATGGTAGATACTTCCTCTTCATATGTTCGAAATAACTATGAAAAACTTGGAGCGGTACAGCAAAAAAGGCTTAAGGACCTTTTTCGATCTTTAAATATAGACCAGGTTGAAATTTTTACAAATAAAGATTTTGTTCGCGAACTGGTTAAATTTTTTAAAACCCGTGAGCGCAGAAAAATGAGATAAAAAAACAGGAGACCGTATGAGTACTAAACTTAATCTAACCGTTCCTAAAGCGGAAAACAATAATATTCAGAGACAATCAAAACTCCTGCCTGTTTTCATGGCAGCGCTTTCAATCATTATTATTTCAGCAGTTATTTTAATATACAAAAAAATAGATAACATAAGAACTAATCCTGCAAGCGCTGTTTTATCTCCTGATAATATGAAGGAGCTGGCTTTAAAACTGGAAAAACAGGGACTTAATGAAATTTCAGCTCTAACCTGGAAAGAATATATTAATACAACAAGTTTAGATAATAAAGACGCTGCAAATATATGGTACCGGATTGGAAAGCTTTATCAGCAAGACGATAAAGATGCAAAAGCCATTGAAAGTTATTACCGCTCCGAAAGTTACGCAAAAATTCCAGAAATAGAGACAGAGATTTCTAGAAGGATCCAGGAGTGTTTTGAATCATTGGGGAAATTTGCGGCGCTTCAATATGAACTTGATAAAAGAGTTGGTATTAATAAATCTAAAGATAAAGATGATGTGGTTGCGGAAATAGGGAATCAGAAAATCACTAAATCTGATCTTGATCAAAAGATTGAAACAACAATTGAACAGCAGCTCCTGCAGCTTGCAAGTTACCTTCCCGCTGAAGAAAGGAATAAACAGAAAGAGATGATGCTAAAACAATTTTCTTCGTTATCACAGAAAATGAATTTTCTTAACCAGATAATTCTTGAAGAAATTCTTTATAGAAAGGCAAGAGAAGAAAAATTGATGAATGATAAAAATATTCGCAACCTTTTAAAGGCACAGCAAAAGAGTTTTCTGGCCCAAAAGCTTTTTGAAAAAGAATTAAATGAAAAAATAAATATCACAGAATCTGATCTTAAGAATTATTATGCTGCACATAAGGATGATTACGTTCAGCGGGAACGTGCAAAGATAAGTCACATACTTGTTTCAAATGACGAAGACGCATTAAAGGTTCGTGAGAAATTAAAGGATGAACCATTTGAAAACGTAGCAAAAGAGATGTCGCTTGATAAGAAAACATCTGAAGAAGGGGGTGAAATTCAAGGCTGGATTGACAATGACAACGTTCCAAATATACCTGCTCTCGGAAATTCTCCTGATGCAAAGGAGATTATTTTTGAGACTAAATCAGGTGAAATTGCGGAAAAAAATATTAAAACAGATAAAGGCCTTCATATTATTAAAATCAAGGAGCATGAAGAAAAAATACAAAAACAATTTGAAGAAGTTGCAAAAGAAGTATATCAGTCGTTACGTAGTGAAAAAGAACGTGAGGTCCGCAAGCAACTATTAAACGAATTAAAGGAGCGGTATGACGTCGTAATCCATCAGTCATTATTTGCTGAAAAAGAAAAGAATGATCAGGACGAAGAAAGTCGCCAAAAATAAAACCAACAACTATGAATTTTGCAATAAAAATATGTATAATTTTAATTGTTTTAACGTCTGTCTCTTTAATAACATCTTGCAGTAAAGAGAAAGACGATGTAAATGATGTAAAAAAAGAGAAAGAGATCATTCATAAGGAATTTGA
>JBHHYW010000367.1:0-3459 GCA_046757745.1 Candidatus Scalindua sp. | reverse complement strand
TCCTTTGACGAGCTTCTCCGCGTTCACAAATTCAGCAACTTTGTAGAACTGCACAATGCATGGCAAAAGACGCTGGATATCAAAGAGCTGAACAAGCGCTTTTATAAGGAGCTTTCAAACTGGTATTTCTGGGCGATGCGTAATGTCTACTTTCCGGGCGCGTCTGATAGCGCTGATAAAAAAGGACTATTCAAAAAGGATGAAAAAGTCAGAGAACATAATGCCAAGAATCTGATACGTCTTTTAACACGAATCCTCTTTATCTGGTTTACCAAAGAGAAAAATCTGATACCGGATGAACTGTTCGACGAATCTTTTATCAAAGACAATTTACTGAAAAGCTTTGAGCCGCGTAGAAAAAGCGTGTCCGGCCCGCAATCGCATGAGAGCAAGTATTACCGCGCTATATTACAGAACCTTTTCTTTGCCACGCTGAACCAGACCGTCGGCAAGAGAGAGTTCCGCAAGAGCGGCCAGCACATGAACGTAACCAACCTGATGCGCTATGAGTCCTATTTCAAAAACAAGAAGACCTTTCTGGATCTTGTAGAAAAAACCGTACCATTTATGAACGGAGGACTTTTTGAGTGTCTCGATAAGCCCTCCCCGGACCTCAAAGGGAAAAAAGGCGGCGATGTCATTATCTATGAAGACGGATTTTCCGACAGACCGGACAACGAGCTTTGCGTTCCCGATTACATCTTTTTCGGCACATCCGAGCATGCGGACCTGAGCGAAGATCTTGGAAACAAAAGCAAAGACGTGGAAGTCAAAGGACTTCTGAATATTTTCAAGTCCTACAAATTCACTATAACAGAGAATACGCCTATCGAAGAAGATATTGCCCTTGACCCTGAACTCCTGGGCAAGGTTTTTGAAAACCTGCTGGCAAGCTACAACCCTGAAACCAAAACAACCGCCCGGAAACAGACCGGCTCTTTTTATACACCGCGTGAAATTGTCAATTACATGGTGGATGAAAGCCTGATTGCGTATTTGAAGCAGAAAATGGAAGATGCGGGCATCAGGGATAAAGAAACTGATTTGCGAGACATGATTAGCTACTCTGAAAACCAAAATCCGTTTAGCGCAAAAGAGACCGCTGTTCTTATTGAGGCTATCGACACCTGCAAAATTCTTGACCCCACATGCGGTTCAGGAGCGTTCCCCATGGGTATACTGCATAAGCTGGTGCATATCCTGGACAAACTCGACCCCAAAAATAAGCTATGGAAAGAGAGGCAGATACAGAAAGCAAGTGTGATAGACGATGCCGCTATTCGTGATCAACTGATTGAAGACATTGAAACAGCGTTTAATAATAACGAGTTGGATTATGGACGCAAACTCTATTTGATTGAAAATTGCATTTATGGTGTGGATGCACAACCCATTGCCAGCCAGATCAGCAAACTCCGCTGTTTTATCTCTTTGATAGTTGATCAGAGGGTAGATAATACAAAAGACAATTTCGGAGTCAGGCCATTGCCGAATCTGGAAACCAAATTTGTAGCGGCAAATACCCTCATCGGCATAGAAAAACCAAAAGGACAGTTATATCTCATTAACCCTGAAATAAATAAATTGGAGGAGCAAATCAAGGATGTGCGCCACCGCCTTTTCAATGCGAAAACACCTGCAACCAAGCGCAAACTGCGGGAGGATGATAAAATCCTACGTGAGAAGATGGGAGACTTGCTTGTAGACAGTGGCTGGGAAAACAAAACCGCCCGCCAGCTTGCCAGTTGGGATCCATATGATCAGAACGCAAGCAGTCCATTTTTTGACCCGGAGTGGATGTTTGGGATTGTGGATGGATTTGATGTGGTGATTGGTAATCCACCGTATGTGCAGATACAGAAATTCAGCGGTAAAAAAGAGCAGAAAGACTGGGAAAACGAGGAATACATAACTTATGCAAAAACCGGTGACATATATTGCCTCTTTTATGAAAAAGGGAATATGCTTCTGCGGGATGGTGGGGTTTTGACATATATCACATCCAATAAATGGATGAGGGCAAATTATGGGAAGGCAACCAGGAATTATTTTGCGCAAAACACCAACCCCCTTAAGCTGATTGACTTTGCAGGCTTTAAGGTATTCGAGTCTGCGACTGTTGATACAAATATTTTCATATTTACAAAAGCAGAAAACCGGAATAATACACAGGCTTGTTCCATTGATAAAGATTTCAAAGTGAATACTGACATCTCAGAATATTTTGAGAAAAATGCTATTGTCCTTGATAAACTTGGCGAAGAGAGCTGGATTATCTCCTCAAAAGATGAATATACTATAAAAAGACGGATAGAGGAGATAGGGACACCACTCAAGGATTGGAATATTTCAATCTATCGTGGAATATTGACAGGTTTCAACGAAGCATTTATTATTAGCGGATCAAAAAAGGATGAACTGATTGCTGCCGATCCGAAGAACGCGGAGATTATAAAACCTGTGTTAAGAGGCAGGGATATCAAAAGATACAGAGTAGAGTTTGCCGATTTGTGGCTGATAAATACACATAATGGATACACTGAAGGGGCGAACCTGTGCGTTCGCCCAATTGATATTAATGATTTTCCTGCGATAAAAAAGCATTTGGATAATTACTGGAGTAAATTAGAAATAAGGCAAGACAAGGGAGTTACTCCATACAATCTAAGGAATTGTGCATATTTGCAAGAATTTGAAAAAGAGAAGATTGTGTATCCTGATATTGCATCTAAACTATCTTTTAGTTTAGATAAACATGGAATTTTTATGAACAACACATGTTATTTTTTAAATTTCAGAGAAAACAATAACTATGCTTTATCAATATTAAACTCTAATCTAATGGACTGGTATTTTAGAGGAGTCTCAGCACAGCTAAGTGATAAGGCATTAAGGCACTTCAACATTTATATTGAACTGCTCCCTATCCCGCATGTCTCCAACAAGGCCCAAAAACCATTTGAGATACTGGTTGACTGTATCCTCTACGCCAAAGAAACAGGTTTGGAAAGAGAGGCATCAACCCTTGAATCTGTTATAGACGGCCTGGTCTATGACCTCTACTTTGAAAAAGAGATGAAAAAGGCAAACTGTTATATTACCGATAGAATAAGAGAGGTAGTAAAACCATTTAAAGAAGACGATACCGATGATTTTAAGATGGAGTATATAAAGACCCTTTACGATTTCTGCAATAACGACAAAACCGTCTATCGCGGCCTCATTCACCGGAGAAATGTGAATGTTGTAAAAATTATTAACGGAGAGTTAAAATGAGCGATGAAAGATTGGATAGTTTAAAGGTTTCTGAGACAAAAGAAGAATATGGTGCGCCAATCAGGATAGACAGAATTAAGCTTGTAAATTATAAATTCTTCCATGGTGAGTTTGAGCTTCCTGTGGGAGGAGAAAATCTCCTGATCTATGGAGAAAACGGAAGCGGAAAGTCATCTATCTATA
>JBHHYW010000366.1:0-3461 GCA_046757745.1 Candidatus Scalindua sp. | reverse complement strand
GAATAGAGATATTCCTCTGTAGTTTTGTTCAATCTGTGAATTTCATCTATAAAAAAAATATCTCCTTGTTTCAAATTCGTCAGCATGCCGGCTAAATCGCCTGGTTTGTCAAGCACCGGTCCCGAGGTCGCTTTGATATCTACATTGATTTCGTTGGCAATGATTTGTGAAAGCGTTGTCTTCCCTAATCCTTGTGAGCCTGAAAATAAAATATGGTCAAGTACATCACCTCTTTTTTTTGAGGCTTCAATATAAACATGCAGATTTTCTTTGATTGACTCCTGTCCAATGAAATCAGTAAATCTTTTTGGCCGCAGTGCGATATCAAGAGTCTTATCTTCAGGATCAATATCGCTGGAAAGAACATTGTTGTCTGACATTTTCAAGGTACCAAAATATTTTGTTTATAAAGAATAACTGCCAGTAAATTATACGCGGGTTAAAGCGTCTTTGATGAGCGCTTCAACGCCATCTGAGACATTAATATTTCCGGAGGCTGATTTTACGGCCTTTTCTGCTTCGGGCCTTGTATAACCGAGTGAAACCATCGCCATTATCGCATCTGAGACTATTGCCATCTTCTCTGTTTCAGCAGATGATACTGTTTCAGGTGAAATACTTTTTATAGTTTCCTTTAACTCTAATATTATTCTTTCAGCAGTCTTTTTACCTATTCCCTTGATATGCTGTAGAGATTTTGGGTCATTTCCAACAACATATTTTTCAAATTGGCTTACAGAACTGCTTGATAGTATCGTAAGCGCCATGTTTGGGCCTACACTGTTAACTGAAAGAAGCAAATTAAACAAGTCTCGTTCTTCCAGTGAAGAAAACCCGTAGATTCTTAATTCATCATCTCTTATTGAGAGCTTTGTATACAATTTAATGCTTTCTTTATTTGAAATCTTCTCAAATGTTGATAGTGGTATGTGTATTCTGTATCCAATACCGTTGGTTTCAATTGTGGCAGTAGTAGGCGTTTTATGTACAATATTACCATAAATATAATCAAACATTAAATCAATGTCAAATGAGACTGCATTATTATATTATAAAGGGGTTTAAATTTTGCCGTATCTGTAAAATAACCAAAAACAGCTATACGCTTTATAATAGTGGAGTAAATAAGTACTTTAGTAAAAAATTAGTGGGTGAGTTAACTAAAGATGTCCGTCATTAGTTTCATGAGATTTGTTAAATGCGCGGTTTGATCTTAAGTTTATGTCAAAAATTCATCCTTTGTTGTTTCCGCTATAAAGTTCTAGACCAAGCTCATCAAGCTGGTTCTTTATTTCATCAATATCTGCCTGCTTAAAATCCTTTTGTTGCAAGAGTTCAGTTTCTGTTTTAGATACTAATTCGCCTATTGTCTCAATCCCCAACTCTTCAACAGCCTTTCTACAGTGTTTGGAAATGTCCATTTCTGAAATTGTTTTTGACAGGTTATCCTTGTTTCCACCTGTATCATCATCAATAAATATATCATTATTTTTCATTTCTTCTACGGCCTGCCCAAGACGCAGACCTTTTTGGTTAAGTATATTTGTTATCTCTGTTAGCGAGGTTTCACCAAAATTTTTATATGATAATAGTTCAAGTTCGCTTACTTTTGTTAAATCTGCAAGAGTTTTTATATTCATACGTTCCAGGCAATTCTTACTTCTAACAGATAGTTCAAAATCTGAAATTGGAATGTTTAAGACTTCGATTTCTATGTCTTCTTTCTTTGCCTTATCATCATCGTAATGCATATTTATGCCGGCTTTTGCATCTTTGAGATAAAGTCTTGCAGTTTTGTGATTCGGATATGATTGTAAAACTGCTTTATAGCAAGAAACAGCTTTTTCAAAATCAGCGTTGTCTTCATATATAAGTCCCAGATTAATCATTGTATTGGTGTATAGAGGAACTTCCTTGATACATTTTTCATAATACTCGAGTGCTTTTTCGTCATCTCCGCTAAGGTCATAATCGTAAGCAAGGCGGAATAAGGTATCAGGGTGGGAGGGATTAATTTCCAGCGCACGATTATAATGTGTTAAAGCATCTTCATACTCGCCAAGATCATCAAGGCAATGTGCCCATTGGTAGTGAAGGTTGGCTTCGCCATCATATGTTTTTGATAATTTTTCGATTGATTTTAGTGCACTTTTAAAGTCGCCGGACATTCTTTGTGTTTTAGCTATATCTATTAGCACCTCAAACTCTTTTGTATCTGCTCGTTTCGACCTTTCGAAGCAAGCGATTGCTTTATCATAATCTTTAAGTTCTTGATGGCATTTACCAAGAAAGTAGCACGCAATCTTGCTGGATTTTAGTTCGGTGAGTATTTCTATGGCTTCCTCCTGTTTTTCTGCAATCCAGAGGCATATACCCAAAATTAATGTGTTCTCTTTTGCCTCTGCAACATTAGCATTTTTAATGGATGATCTGAGTGTCTTAAGTTTTTTTTCTAGTTTTTCATAATTCTCTTTAGTTGTGTAAACCTGTTTTTTAAATGTGTTTATGTTCTCAATAGATAATTTATCTTGAGAAAAAGCTTCTTTGAAATCCAGTTCACTGCTTACCATTAACTTTGCTCCCTTAATTTAAATAATTATACTATTAGTAAGAAATTCAGAATTAGATGATTTGTGCTATTGCCGATTACTAATATTGGCAATTGGAAGGAGTCATAAGTTTAGACAAACCACTAAGTATATGTAAGTAATATATATCAAATATATTTTAAAATGCAAATGAAAATTTGTTGGAAATTAAAGGTTTGACTAATACTTATGACTATGATATAGATAAACTTACACCTTGATTTAATCGAAACTTTTTCCAGAACCATGCCTTTCTTTATAAACATTTAGGATATCCTCAATTTTCTTTACTAAAATTAACTGATTTACCATGAAAAAAAAGTTTGAAGCAAAAGTAAATAACCTGGTTTTTGGAGAAAAGCATCCTTTAGTCTTGATTGCAGGTCCATGTGTAATTGAAACGGAAATGGATTGTTGCCGTATTGCTGAGAAATTGAAAGATATAGCTACCAAGGCAGAGATTCCATTCATTTTCAAGGCTTCATATGATAAGGCAAACCGTACTTCCATAAAGTCTTATAGAGGGCCGGGAGTTAAAAAGGGTATTAAAATTCTATCAAAAATTAAGAATCAAATTGGCGTGCCTGTCCTTTCTGATGTTCATTGTCGTAGCGAGCTTGATGAGGTAAAGGATGTTTTGGATGTGATTCAGATACCTGCATTTCTTTGCAGACAGACAGATTTAATTCTACATGCAGCGAAAACTGGAAGGCCCATAAACATAAAAAAGGGGCAATTCCTGGCTCCGTGGGATGTACAAAACATAGCAGAAAAGATACGTTCAACCGGCAATAAAAATATAATATTTACTGAAAGAGGCACAATGTTTGGTTATAACAATCTTGTAGCTGACATGCGTTCTATCGTTATTAT